>NZ_JAUBRI010000003.1:0-183799 GCF_036701795.1 Microcoleus sp. N9_A1 | reverse complement strand
CCAAATCTTTTTGCATAGGCATCAACTGCTGCTTGTATATCTGCCAAGCTGGTCAGAATATACCAAGGTTCTTCTGTAGTAATATTTCGATATTTGCCCAGCCACTTACCTGCTAGATTAAACCCCTTAATGGGTGCGGTTTTTCTAATTGTTACTTCTTGATTGAAAAAGCTATTTCCTGGCTCTAATCCTAGCATTTTTAGTTCAGTCCATAACTCCGATTCTGTCTTAATGCAAACATTCTTTTTTAGTCGTAAACAGAAATCTACTTTCTTCTCCCTGAGCCAATTTGCCAGGGTAACACTACAAAATTCACGATCTCCTAACACGAGCAATTTATAATCTGATCAGGCGGCGAATACTGGCGTTAATACAAATTGTTGATTTTCCAATGTGCTGTTCCCTTGTTTTTCAAGGGCTTTCCAATAAATAGGAATGGCTCTTTTTCGCCAAATCATGCTGACCATCAAAATATTATTTGATTGCCATTTGGTTCGATCTATTGCTAAATATATAACCTTATTTTCTTTGACACTACCTTTAATCCAACCAATCACCAGTGGCAACCAAATATTATCTATACTCCATTCATTCTCTGATAAAAATCTCTGAAGTTTTTTTCTTCTACTTTCAAAATTAATAGGTATTGCTAGTTTTGTCGCTATGGTTTCTCATGTGACTTCTTTAATCGATTGCACCACTTGAATCAATAAAATTGTCACTAAGTAATTAGAACGTGTCAGCTTTTCTGACAAATGGGCATGATATAATTCTGGTATCATTTAATTGTTTTTTGGGTAAGAAGCTTTCTTACCCTATCTTTTTTCATGCTATTTGTCTAGAGTTGCCGGACTGTATGACTTTCAGGCGACCTGTCGCCCCGGCAGGGATCTCGATGCTTTTGATGCCGCGCCAGAAGTTATCGAAATTAACCGCCAAAAGCTAAATGCTTCTCAAGTTACTTACCGACAGATCGATTTATTTTCATGGGAACCCGATCGGGAGTACGATCTAGTTTTCTTTGCTTTTTGGTTTTCTCACGTACCCCCAACTTTAGTGGATGAGTTTTTGGGAAAAGTTTACCGATCGGTTCGCTTTGGGGGACAAGTATTTATCGTTGACTCTTTATTTGAAGAAACATCTTCAGCCACAAATCATATTCTGAAGGATGAAACCAGTATTTGCCAAAATCGCAAGTTAAATGACGGTCGAGAATTTCAAGTTTTTAAAGTTTACTACCAGCCGGATTCGCTTTTAGAAAAATTAGCTAAAATCGGGTTTAAAGCCGAAGTTAAGGTAACAGAAAGCTATTTTATTTACGCTAGCGGGATTAAGATTTAAAGTTTTCGTTCCTAATCTGTCGCGCTATGTGTAGAGAAGATGAGGACATTTTTGGAAAAAATTTGCCAAATAGACAGTCATGGACGCAGAGTGTCCATATATCGTTTTTTGTATGGGCAATCCCCCCGTGGTTGCCCCTAAATCTGGAAAAAATTGGCAAAATAGGTAAGTGTGCGATCGAGCTCTGACTACTGTCAAAAATTAACCTCAATAAACTTCTATGAATGTAATTCGGTTACTGTTAAAAGCTTCTTGGTTAAATGTTTCTATCGCCATACTCACAGGCTTAATCAGCGGCGGTTGCAGCGCTATGTTAATTGCTCTAATCAACCGCGCCATTAGCGACAATTCAAATCATAATTTAGTCTGGTATTTTGCCGGATTAGCAGTTTTGGCTCTCGTCGCCGGAGTCATATCGCAATTTTTGTTAATCTACCTTTCTCAAGAAGCTGTTTACAATCTGCGGCTGAGTTTGAGCCGTGGCATTTTGTCTACTCCTTTGCGGAATTTGGAAGAGTTGGGCGCTAACCGCTTGCTGGCAACTCTCACAGATGATGTAGGAACGCTTTCTAATACTATATTTTTGATTCCTTTTCTCTGTGTTGATATCGCCGTTGTTATCGGCTGCTTAACTTATTTAAGCACGATTTCAGGTACAGTTTTTGTTGTTGTATTTTGTTTTATGGTGCTGACGATTGGCACGGTGCAGTTGTTGCTCAATAAAATGCGGAAATTCTTCGATTTAGCTAGAGAAGAACAAGATATGTTGTTTAAGCATTTTCGCAGTATTACTGATGGAATTAAGGAACTAAAACTGCATTCCTTGCGCCGCCAAGAGTTTTTTACGGAAGAATTGCAGGGGAGTGCTGATGCTTCCCGCAATTATAACGTGACTGCTTTGAATACTGGTGCAGTTGCGATGGGAGTTGGGCAGTTGCTGTTTTTTATGCTGATGGGTTTGTTGTTATTTGTTTTACCCAAATTTGTGCCTGTTTCAACTCCGGTTTTGTCAGCTTACATTCTGACAAGTACCTATTTGATGTCTCCGTTTAACAATATTTTGCAAAGGTTGCCGGCGCTTTTTCGTGCTAATACTTCTGTGGAAAAGATAGAGAGAATGGGATTGGCTTTGGCGAGTCAAGCTGAGATAACTTCAACGGTTAAACTGCCTGACACGGCTCAGTGGGAGACGCTGGAGTTAAATCGAGTAATTCACAGCTATCCGGGAGAAAAAGAAGACAGCAATTTTAGTTTGGGCGAGCTTAATTTGAAGTTTCATCCCGGTCAATTGGTGTTTATAATTGGCGGTAATGGCAGCGGTAAGTCTACTTTGGCTAAGTTAATCACTGGTTTGTACATTCCTGAATCGGGAGAAATTCTCCTAGATGGCCAGCCAGTTACTGAGGAAAATCGAGAGTGGTACAGGCAGCATTTTTCTGCGATTTTTTCAGATTTCTATCTGTTTGAAAGGCTTTTGGGCCTGACTAATCACGATTTGGACAAGCAGGCGGCTGAATATCTGCGAGAGTTTCATTTGGATAATAAAGTTCAGGTGAAAGATGGAGTTTTGTCAACTACGGCTTTGTCTCAGGGACAGCGAAAGCGGCTGGCTTTGCTGACGGCGTATTTGGAGGATAGGCCGATTTATTTGTTTGATGAATGGGCTTCTGATCAAGATCCGTTTTTCCGGGATATTTTTTACAAGCAGTTGCTACCGGAGTTGAAGCGGCGGGGGAAAACGGTGTTTGTGATTAGTCACGATGACCGCTATTTTGATTTAGCCGATCGCGCAATTAAACTAGATTACGGTAAAGTAGAGTATGACCGATAAAATGGATAAGCACCGAATTGTAGAAACTTTGACCGAAAGCCAAGTTTCCGACTTGATGGATTTGTACAAAAACGAGTTTTGGAGCGACAAGCGGACGCGGGAGGATGTTGTGAAAATGCTGGCGGCGACTGATGTTATCATTGGTTTTGTCGATGAGAGCGATGGCGTCCCGCCCCGCAAGCTACGGCTAATTGGCATTACCCGCGTCATCACCGATTTCGTCTACAGAGCCATGATTTTTGATGTCATTATCAAGCCGACACACAGAAAGATGGGACTGGGTGCGAAGTTGATGGATGCAGTTTTAACTCATCCCGAACTGCAAGCTGTCGAGCATTTTTATCTTAATTGTTTGTCGAACATGATGCCGTTTTACGAGCGTTGGGGTTTCACAGATGATGTGGGCGAACTTAAGTTTTTGCGGCGAACAACAGGCTGAACTCATCCCCTTGAAAGCCCCAATTTTTCTCGAATTACATCTTCTTTAAAACCTACTAAAACAGCCGTTCCATCTTTAACGAAAAGAGGACGTTTCAGCAGCATCGCATCCTTAGCAAAAGCCTCCACCCACTGTTCGCTCGTCCAATTTTTCTTGTCGTCGCCCAAAGCGCGGTAAGATTGACCGGAAGTATTTCGCATGGGTTGAAAACCCAAAGCAGCTACCCAGCTTTGAATTGTTTCGCGAGTCTGCGGCTGTTCTTTGGTGTTAATGAACTCGTAATTAACATCGCTATCTTTGAGCCACTGGAAAGCTTTTTTGCAGGTTCCGCAGTTGGGGATTCCGTAAACTTGAATTGACATAATAATAATTGTTGACTGTTGACTGTTGGCTGTTGACTGTTGGCTAATAACAACTGACAACTAACTAATGACTAATGGCTACTGACTAATCTAGCTTGTTGAACCCATTTTTGCACGCGATCGACTGAAGGAGTCAAGTCATTGCGCTGCATTGTCGCTACGTGCAGCCTTAAAACTTGTTGGTGTAATCTCTCCACGGGCATTTGAGCCAATTGAGCCGGAGAAGCAACGCCGGCGTGAAGTAACAGCCCGCAATACTGACAGCCTACACTCGGAATTCGAGCCAAATTTGCCATCGCTACCCATTTATTAACATATTGAATGTTAATCTGTAATTGATGGGCTAGCAACATTTTCGCCGCCGGTGTTTTCGTCATGCGAATTAGTTGTCCGGTTGTGGTGATGCTGCACTCTTCCAGTTGAGATTGGTTTTCCTTGCTCAATCCCGGTAAGTGTGCGATCGGCCAATCGCGTACTTGCGCTGAAGTTTGAGGAGCTTTGTGAGAAATTTTCATGTTTTTTCAGTGAATTTTACTTATACTTTAAAGTCTAAAATATCAAACAGTCAATAGAGGCGATCGCTCACGTCTACCAATCAACAAAAACCAGACCAAGGAATTTGACTAATTGCGGGTGTTGTGACATTTCTGCTAATTGCCTGCGGAGTAGCACTTTCAGCCTGTTTTTCCTACCTGTGGATCAGGCTTACTGCTTAACCAAATCATCCCGGCGATGACGACAAAGACTATAAAAAAGACAGCTTATAAATGCTAGCAAAAAAGAAGTGACCGATGAGGATTTCCTCAAAAATGCCTGCCAAGTTGGCAGTCCGAATTTTAGTTTTTTAATGCTGAGAATGCAAAAACTTGTGGCTGACTGCAAACCCAACTCAAAATTATAGGTTTTTACCCATGACAATTACACAAGGTTATGATTTGTTAACTAATACTCTACACCAACGGCGGCAAAAACTGGCTAGTTTAATTAATTTTCCGGTAATTTTATGGGCGGGGCGCAGCATTCCTCGCAATTATCCGGCACTTACTTATCCCTTTCGCGCCAGTAGTCACTTTCTATATTTTGCTGGTTTGCCCTTAGAAAATGCTGCCATTCGCTTAGAATCGGGCAAATTAGAATTGTTCTTAGATGAGGCACCTGCTAGCAGCACGCTGTGGCACGGAGAAATGCCGAAAAGAGCAGAAATTGCCGAACTAATTGGGGCTGATGCTGCTTTCCCAATGGCCGAATTGAAATCGCGAGCGACAAATGCAGCAACGATCGCCGTTCAGGATTCTTGGACTCAGTTGCAACAGTCTCAAATTCTAGATCGCCCTCTGGCACCGCCCAACTCGCCAACCGGAATCGACCTAGAATTAACTCAGGCGATCGTATCTCTGCGCCTGAGCCACGACGCAGCTAGTTTGGCCGAATTGCGTCAAGCTGCGGCTGTCACCGTAGAAGCTCACAAAGCGGGAATGGCGGCAACTGGAAATGCTCAAATTGAAGCAGGGGTGCGCGCTGCAATGGAAAGTGTCATCATCTCCAAAAATATGACCTATGCCTATCCTAGTATCGTTACTGTGCATGGAGAAGTGCTGCACAGTGAACATTATCACAATCCCCTACAAACCGGAGATTTGCTGTTAGCAGATGTTGGTGCGGAAACATCAACCGGATGGGCTGCTGATGTGACTCGCACTTGGCCGGTTTCTGGCAAGTTTTCTCAGACTCAAAGAGCGATTTATGATGTGGTTTTGGCGGCGCACGATGCTTGTATAGAGAAAATTAGTCCGGGCGTTGAATACCAAGACATTCACCTGTTAGCTGCTAGAATCATGACGGAAGGATTGGTGGATTTGGGTATCTTGCGGGGCAATGTTGAAGATTTGGTAGAAATGGATGCTCATGCGCTGTTTTTTGTTCACGGTATCGGACATTTAATCGGTTTGGATGTCCACGATATGGAAGATTTAGGAGATTTGGCTGGCTATGAAGAAGGAAGAACGAGAAGCAGTCGCTTTGGCTTGGGATTTTTGCGGCTGAATCGAGTTTTGCGATCGGGAATGCTGGTATCGATCGAACCCGGATTTTATCAAGTTCCGGCAATCTTAAATAACCCAGAAAATCGCGCCAAATATAAAGATATTGTAAAGTGGGACGAGTTGGAAAAATTCGCCGACGTGCGGGGCATACGCATAGAAGATGATATACTTGTCATCAATGAGGGTAGAGAAGTATTGACAGGGAAATTGCCAACAAAAGCTCCGGAGATTGAGGAGTTAGTGGCGGTAAATACGTAAGTAGAGCCGAGTTCGATCGCACATACGCAGTTCCATCAGGGGTGAAAATAAATAAATAAAGATGAATAAAGGTTGGCAAAAAAGTCTTTTGATATTAGTTAAAAAATTGGTCTCGCAAGTCAGAAAATTATTAGGAATGAGGCCTCCACGCATTCGCAAACCTGTATCCTCGCGGCCTCCGATGCAAGCTGCACCTTTGCCCAGCAACGAAGAAGAGAGGCTAGAAGCACTTCACCGCTACAACATTCTCGACACAGAAGCCGAAGCAGCTTTTGATGATCTAACAGCTTTAGCCTCCTATATTTGCGGCACTCCTATTGCTTTAGTAAGCTTAATAGATTCTAACCGACAGTGGTTTAAATCAAAAGTAGGTCTGGAAGCGCCCGAAACTCCGAGAGAGTCAGCTTTTTGCGCCCACGCTATTTTAAATCCCAACGAATTGCTAGTTATACCCAATGCTCTAGATGACGATCGCTTTGTCGGAAATCCGCTAGTAACTTCCGATCCAAATATTCGATTTTATGCTGGAGCCCCGCTAGTAACTCCTGACGGTTATCCGATCGGCACTTTGTGCGCGATAGATACAGTTCCTCGTAATCTCACCCCACAACAGCTAGAAGCGCTGCGGACTTTAGGACGGCAAATTATCAACCACATGGAGTTGCGAATAAATCTGACTAAATTAAAGCGTGCACAGATCAAGAACAAACAAGTAGAAGAGAAACTCCGTTCTACCGACGAGCAAATTGTCAATTTTTTAGAAGGCATGAGCGATGCTTTTTTTGCTTTCGACACTCAGTGGCGATTTACTTACATCAATTACAAAGGGTCCCAATTTTTGAAGCGCTCGCAGGAAGAACTTTATGGTAAAAATTTTTGGGAAGAGTTTCCTGAATTCGTAAATTCTGATTTTTATAAAGAGTATCATGAAGCTGTAGCCAAACAAATTGGAGTGGCTTTTGAAAAATATTATCGTCCCTTAAAAGTGTGGTTGGAAGTCAGGGTTTTTCCTTCTCACGACGGCATTTCTGTGTTTTTTCATGATATAACTAAGCGCAGGCAGATCGAATCTGCACTCAGGAAAGAACAGAAAAAAACTGAAACTTTACTGCTAAATATTTTGCCCGAACCGATCGTCGATCGGTTGAAGCACGAACCGGGGGTAATTGCAGACAAGTTTGAAAAAGCCACAATTCTTTTTGCTGACTTGGTGAATTTTACCCAAATTTCTACCACCATGTCCGCCACTAAATTAGTGTACTTGTTGAATGAAATTTTCTCAGCTTTTGACCAACTGAGTGAGAAGCACGGCTTAGAAAAAATCAAGACAATCGGGGATGCTTACATGGTAGCAGCCGGTCTTCCCATTGAACGTCCAGACCATGCAGAGGCGATCGCCGAAATGGGGCTGGATATGCTAGCAGCAATTAAAGAATTAAATGTGAAGCTAGACGCGAAATTTGACCTCCGCATCGGGATTAATAGCGGCCCGGTGGTAGCGGGGGTAATCGGCACTAAAAAATTCATTTACGATTTGTGGGGAAATGCCGTGAATACAGCCAGCCGCATGGAATCTCACGGCATACCAGGTCGCATTCAAGTCAGTCACTATACTTATGAGTTGCTGCAGGATAAATATGAATTTGAAGATCGTGGCGAGATTGAGATTAAAGGTAAAGGGCAAATGCAAACTTATTTCCTGACGGGTAGAAAAATAGCAAGCGAGCTCAAAATCGAAGAGTGAATAAAACTAAAACTGGAAAGTACCTGATTGTTGAGGGAAATTCCCGAGGCTGCGATTAATCCCTTCTTCGGCGCGATCGTCCTGTGGTAGAACGGCTGCTGCAGATCAACCAAATAAGATTATGCTATAGACAGAGATATCCGAGCAATCCTAGGCGCGGTACTCGACGTTATAAAAATACTAAGTTGAAGTCGTCGGAGCCTTTAATAATGGTTCAATTTCATATTCAAACCGATAGCGATATTCCAGCATCCACCCAACTATTCAATCAAATCAGGTTTGCGATCGCCTCGCGACAATTTCCGCCCGGACACCGCTTGCCCAGCACCAGACAGCTAGCCATGCAGACAGGTTTGCACCGCAACACCATCAGCAAAGTATACCGCCAGCTCGAAAATACCGGACTCGTAGAAGCCCAAGCAGGATCGGGCATTTACGTCCGCGCTCAAGGCAACGAACACGGCAACAAACTCAAATCTCCGATCCTCGAAGAATATCCCCTTGCCAACAAAATAGTGCAAGGAAGTATCGATCAACTGCTGGGACAGGGCTGTACGCTCAACCAAGCGAGGGAATTATTTTTGGCCGAAATTGACTGGCGGCTCAGGTGCAGCGCCCGCGTGGTCGTCACAGCCCCCACAGAAGACATCGGCGTGGGTGAACTGATGGCGAAAGAACTCGAACAAGCTCTTCGTATTCCCATACAGTTAGTGCCGATGGAACAGCTAGGTACTTTTTTGGATCAAATCTCTTCGGGAACTGTGATCACGAGTCGATATTTTATCGGAGAAGCAGAATCGATTTCGGCACCGCGTTCTGTGCGAGTTATTCCTGTAGACATCTACGACTACAGCCAGGAAATCCAGCTAGTCGGGGGTTTGCCGAAAGACAGTTATTTGGGTCTCGTTAGCCTGAGTCCGGGAATGCTACGATCGACCGAAGTCATCATCCACAGCATCCGGGGAGAGGATTTGCTGGTGATGACGGCTTTGGTGTCAGACGAGTACAAGATTAACTCGATCGTGCGATCGGCCAGAACAATTTTTTGCGATCAACCGAGTTTTGCTACAGTAAAAGCTGCCATCAATGCGGCTAGAGAAGATATTATTCGTCCCCCGCAACTGATATGCTCCGAAAATTACATCGGCTCTAAGTCGATTAATTTGCTCAAGCGCGAGTTGGGCTTGGGGTAAGTCAGTTGACAGTTGACAGTTGACAGTTGACAGTTGACAGTTGACAGCTAGCAGTTGATAGTTGACAGCTAGCAGTTGATAGTTGTTGTTCTAATTTCCAATAACCAATTCTCAATTCTCGATTACCCATTACCAATTACCCATTAGTAATTACCAATTATCCATGCCAATTGAAATCCAACCTTCAATTAATGTTAAAACGGCGATCGAAAGCCGACGGGCCGCGCGCAGTTTCAAACCCGATCCGATTCCCCCAGCAATATTGGCAGAGATTTTGCGCTTGGGAGTGCGATCGCCCTCTGGTTACAACTTGCAGCCTTGGCGGTTTATCGTACTTCAAGACCCAGCCAGCAAGGAAAAATTAAAAGCTTGCGCCTTCGATCAGCGCCAAGTGGTAGAAGCCCCAACAGTATTAATCTGTTGTGGCGATCGACGCGCTGCCGGGCCCGAAAACACCGAAGCCGTCATCGAATTGGGCAAAGCCACAGGCGCAATGAATGACAATTTAGCCGGTTATATGCGGCAAGCAATCCCGCAATTGTTCGAGAACCGTCCCTGCTTCGACTCCCTAGAAGCTTGGACAAACAGACATACAATGCTCGCAGTAGCCCACTTAATGATTGCAGCTAAAAGTTTTGGGGTAGATAGTTGTCCGATGGAAGGTTTTGTCAGCGCTAAGGTGAAAGAAGCCTTTCAAATTCCCGAAGAAGTAGATGTTTGCTGTTTGCTGCCGCTCGGTTATGCAGCAGAACCTTTAAAACAATACGGCGGGCGTTTTGACGTGACTCAAGTTTATTACAGCGAAAGTTATGGAAAGGCGTTGCAAGTTGAGATTTGAGAGTTGAGATTTTGTGGAAACTTGAATTTTAAGAGTTAAGATTTGGAATGAATCGGTGCCCAAGTTCAAACAAATCAAAAATCCCGACAGTTCCGCAATCTCAAATCTAAAATTCAAAATCTAAAATCGAAAGTGGTGAGTTCAGAGAGAGGAAAAAATATGACAGTAGCAACGCGACAAAGCAACGCACAAATTCTAGAAGTAAAATTGCAGCAGCACTTACAAGCAGCCGGATTTAAAAATTTACCGCTTTATATTAGTTGCGATTTTCGAGATGAATCTTTAACGGTTGTGGGAGAACACCCGCGCAGTTTAGTTCTCAAAGCAAAACCGACTTTTGCGGTGCTAGAAGCAGCAATTCTCGAAATTGAACCAGAATCAATTCAACAGATTGGACTTTGCCTAAAAATTACCGGGCAAAAACAGCCTTATGCTTTCCATTCTTTTGCCATGCACAACCCTGTTTTGTCAAGACCAAAAACAGTGCAGTTGTTCAAAAAAACGGAGAATACCCCGGCAGAAGAAACCGGGATAGTCTTAACAAAAAATGTGGCCCAGACGGCGGATGTAGAGGAGGAGATACCATTAGAAATGGATGGGCAAGATGCGTGGGATGAAGAATATTTCCCCAATTTGCCTGAGAGTTCCAGCAATTCCGAGCCGATCGCCTTTAGGGTAGCTGCAATCCCGGCAGATATTGGAGACAATCCCTTCAATCCGCTGGATATGGAAGTGGTCACAGTTGCCCAAAAACCCAAGCATTCACCGTTGGCGATGCTGGCTGCAGCAGGAATCATCAGTGTCGCCGCGCTAGTTTTGGCAGGCGGTTATTATATGCTGAGCCGGCCCTGCGTCATCGGAGGATGTCCTGCTTTAGCTAATGCCAAACAGTTGAGCGAGAATTCGACGAAGACGCTGAAAACGTCAAAAGTTGCCAACAGCCCCCAAGAAGCGCAGCGACAGTTAAAACAGGCGATCGCCCTTTTGGAACCGATTCCCTCCTGGTCAATTCATCGCGGTGAAGCTCAAAGCGCCCTGGAAAACTACCGGAAGCAAAATCAGAATTTAAACTCTGCGATCGATGCAGCGCGCCTCGCACAGTCAGCAACCCAGAAAACCCAAAATCCGCCTTATTCTGCCGAGAACGGGCAGGAAGCGCAAGCTCTGTGGCAAAGTGCGATCGCCGAGCTCGGAGAAATCCCCCCAGACAGCCCAGCTTATCCCTTTGCTCAAAGAAAGTCAAAAGAATACCGGAAGAATGTAGCAACTGGAAATCGGCAGTTAAGCACAGAGAAACAAGCCGAAAAAACACTGCTCGCCGCCAAAAATACAGCCCAAATAGCAGAAGCTCGCGAAGCAGTAGCTCAGACAGCCGAGACTTGGGCTCAAGTGCAAGCAGGTTGGGAAGAATCCCTCGACATCCTATCAGAAATTCCCACGAACACGACATCTTACCAACAAGCTAAACTGTTAGTTCCCAAATACGAAACCAAACTTTCAGAAGCTCGCGAGCGCAAAAATGTCGAAGGAATTTCGGAAAATGCGTATACTCAAGCTGTGACTTTAGCAGCGGAAGCTCAAATTTTTGAGGGCAAAAACGCCTGGTTTAAAGCATCAGAATCCTGGCGGAGAGCTCTGAGTTACGCGGAGCAAGTGCCGGCGGCAACTTCATATTCTCAGAAAGCCCAACCGCTGCTCGCTTCCTACAAAACTTCATTGCAGCAAGCAGAAGTAAGGTTACAGGAAGAAAGAAACCTGCAAAAAGCCCGCACCGATTTAGATAGAACTTGTAAGGGCAACCCCAAGATTTGCGACTATACTGTTAGCAAAGGTTTGATTGCGGTGCAGATGACTCCAGATTACGTGCAGAAACTGCAACAAACCTTCATCCAAGCAAACAACAACAATGCTGTGAAGACTCGCCAAGCTGTAGAAAAGCACGTTGAAACATTGCAAAAGGCCTTGGAGGCGATCGCCGAAAACGCCAAAATCCCGATGCAGGTGTACGATGGCGAAGGCAAGCGGATTGGGAGTCACGAACCGAAGTAGTTGTAGTTGTAGGGTGCGTGAGAGCGAAAAATTTGTCATACTGAGCAATATTTACACTCACGCACCCCCAGCAATTTCACCCGCAGTCAATCCCGCTTGAAAAACTTGTTGCGCCGTCAAATTCAACTCAGGAAAAGTGGGCGACTCGATTGTCTCATCTCCCCGAAATTGACTAACTTCATACTCATCATCAACCAACCGATAAATCGAAATAGTCGGTTGCTTGGGATTCCCGATAAACCTGCGGCCGCCCAAACCGAGATAATCCACAATCCAGTATTCAGGAATCCCAATTAGTTCATATTCCCCTACTTTTTTGATGTAGTCATCTTGCCAATTCGTGCTAACGACTTCTATAACCAGCGGAATTGATGCCCCTTGAGTCACGGTTGAGAATTTTTTCCACATAGGTTCTGATGCTAAATTTGGGCGGTTTAATATCAAAATATCTGGAGAATAAGCGGATTCTTGTTTTGGTGGCTTAACTAATGCTTGTTTTGGGATTAGGTACGGAAGGTTTAGCCTGACAAATTCAAGAGTTAATTCCGAGGCTAAGAAACCCATAACTTCTTCATGTTTTCCCGGTGGCTGGGCTATTTCAATAATCCCTCCGTTGTGCAGTTCGTAACGTCGGTTTTCTGGTTTCCATTCGACAAATTCTTCAAAGGTTACTGGTGGATTGGGAGTTGGAATCATGGCTGTTTATCCTTAGTGATGGCCAGGGCGGGATCTTCGGGCCACCCCACAATAAAACTCACTCTTTGTGGAACAGGCATCTTGCCTGTTCTTAAAAATAGTGCCAAATGCAAGTTCCTACTTACATTATATTATCAATGCCCAATGCCCAATGCCCAATGCCCAATGCCCAACGCCCAATTACCATTTTATCAATTGTGCATCTTGATTAAAAAACTTCCGGGACAATCCCTCAGTCAACAGCAGAGTTGCGATTACAGTTGCCAACGCTAACACAAACATAATCAAAATCTGGTAAGATGCTGCATCGAGAGGACTGATACCGCTCAGCATTTGACCAGTCATCATTCCGGGTAAAGTTACGATTCCTACCACCGTCATTGTATTTAAGAGCGGGATTAATCCAGCTTTGATCGCATCTTTGCGGTACTGCTTTACTGCTTGCTGCGGGGTCGATCCTAAACTTAAATGGGTTTCTATTTCTAACTGGCTGCTATTAACTGTACTGACAAGTCTTTCGCCGGCGATCGCCCCAGAGTTCATCGCATTGCCCAAAATCATCCCCGCTAGGGGAATCAAATACTGCGGTTCGTACCAGGGGTCAGGTTGCAAAATTAGCAAGTTTGTATAGCCCAAAGTAAACGCCGTACTAATCAAAATCGAACCCGAAACTAACGGTAGTAAGTGCTTGATTTTTTTGCTGATGCGGTTGCTAGCCACCGTGCTAGCTGTTGTCAGCATGATTGCTAAAACTGCTAAAACCAGCCAAGGATTTTTTCCCTCCGGGGCAAATACGACGGCCAGCACGTAGCCGACTAGGATTAGCTGGATCAGAGTGCGGCCCGCCGCGATCGCGATCGCCCCCTCCAGCCCCAATCCCTGCCACGCCGAAAGCCCGATCGCGATCGCCACCATCCCCAAAGCCCAACCCAAATCTGTAAAATCTAGCAGAATTAACACCGGCCCACCCTTTCGATAATGTGATTGTTTGCCTGTCCAAATATAAGATATTGCAATAAAGGTTTCTGAGAAACAGTTTTGCTGCAAGAATTTGCTTTGATAATGCTTGAAATTTATGGTGTGAAGAGTGAATAATGTTCCCCCCCTCGACTTAACCCGCCAATACGCGCAGATTGGCGACGAGATAACCGCTGCGGTGCAAAAAGTGCTTGCCTCTGGCGGCTACGTAGGCGGCCCAGCCGTGAAGAGTTTTGAACGAGAGTTCGCCGACTACATCGGCGTTTCCGAGTGCGTTGGCTGCAACTCCGGCACCGATGCCCTGATTTTGGCCTTGCGAGCTCTCAAAATTGGCCCTGGCGATGAAGTGATTACCACTCCTTTTACCTTTTTTGCTTCGGCTGAGACAATTAGCGCCGTCGGCGCAACTCCAGTATTTGTCGATATTGACAGCGAGACTTTTAATCTGGATGTCGAACTCCTCGAAGCGGCAATTACCGACAAAACCAAGGCAATTATGCCCGTCCACATCTTCGGCCAACCGGTAGACATGACTCGGCTGATGGAAATTGCGACTCGGCACAATTTAGCCGTAATTGAAGATTGCGCCCAGTCTGTCGGGGCCGAGTGGCAGTCTCGAAAAGTCGGCAGCATCGGCCATGTCGGCTGCTTCAGTTTTTATCCGACCAAAAATTTAGGCGCTTGCGGTGACGGTGGCGCGGTGACGACAAACGATCCAGCCCTCGCAGCTTCGATGCGAGTGCTCAAAGAACACGGACAGTCTTCTAGGTATTTCTACGAAGAAATCGGGTACAACAGCCGTTTAGATGCCCTGCAAGCGGTGATTCTCAGCATTAAATTGCGGTATCTCGACAGTTGGAACGCCCAGCGGCAGGAGAAAGCGGCACTTTACAGCGAATTTCTCTCCCGCGTGCCCGGAGTTGCCGTCCCCAAAGAATTGCCGGAAGCAAAAGGAGTTTGGAATCAATACACGATCCGGCTGACAAGTCCAGAAGAGGCGCAAAATCCCTCTGGCGATTTTCGAGATTGGATGCGGGCTCAGTTGCAGGAAGCTGGCATCGGTTCGATGGTTTACTATCCGTTACCTTTGCACCTGCAACCTGTTTACAAATCTTTGGGCTATGCTGCAGGTCAATTGCCAAAGGCTGAGCAAGTTTGTCGCGAAGTCTTGTCTTTGCCAATGTTCCCGGAACTGTCGAGGGATCAACAAGAGCGGACGATTTATGGGCTGAAAGATTGCTTGGCAAAGGCCGATCGCATCCGGTAGCTTTGGTGCGATGGCATCAGCGAGGGAAATGCAGGAGGAGAAAAGAATTGCAGGGTTGCAGTGCTGTGAGAATGTGCACCGGTCAGGGAGAGCTGTTAAGTATTTTGACCGATCACTTGTACTTTTATGTACTATATTTAATGAAAAGAAACAAATTTAGGCTAGCAATCCGCCTCGAACGGGTGCATTTTCCGCTCGCCTAAAACTTGCAATGCGATCGGTCAATGATGAAGAAGGAAGTTCGGCAACGGATTCGCTCGACGGATGTAACGGATGTAACGGATGTCAGGAAGAGGGAAGAAGGAAGAAGGAAGAAGGAAGAATAAAGAATGTTGGAACTTTCGACTTCCGATGCCAGACTTCCGATGCCAGACTTCCGATGCCCGATGCCCTCTTTGGCCGATGCTTTTAGGCCCAATTCTCAATTTAACCTGTAATTTTCATAAGATAAGAGGAAAATAAACGAGTGCCTCAGTATCAATTCACTCAGGCTAGACGCTACGATCCACAAGCGATCGCTCAGTATTACCGCAACCGTCCTTGGAAAGCAATTTGGCGAGCAATTACCGTTATTTGGTCTTTTGCGGGCTTTGTGCTGGGGATGCTGTGGGACAGTTGGCAGCACGAAGTCGCAGCACACCAGCCGGAACGGGCCGCCCACCTGCGACAAATACTCACTCGCTTGGGCCCCACTTTCATTAAAGTCGGCCAAGCCCTTTCTACCAGACCGGATTTGATCCGCAAAGACTTTCTCCAAGAATTGATCAAACTTCAGGATCAATTGCCGCCGTTTGACTCGGTGCGCGCTTTCGAGATTATTGAAGCGGAACTCGATCGCAAAATTAGCGAAACCTATAGCGAAATCTCCCCCGAACCTGTCGCCGCAGCAAGTCTTGGTCAAGTCTACCGAGCTCGCCTCCTCACCGGGGAAGCAGTAGCAGTCAAGGTTCAGCGACCGAATTTGCTGCCAGTCTTGAGCCTTGACCTTTATTTAATGCGCTGGGCGGCTGGATTGTTGGGCCCGTTGCTGCCGCTGAATCTCGGCCACGACCTCTCTTTAATAGTCGATGAATTCGGTATCAAACTATTCGAGGAAATTGATTATATCAATGAAGGCCGCAACGCCGAGAAATTTGCTACAAATTTTGCCGATGACCCGACAGTAAAAGTTCCGAGTATTTACTGGCGTTATACTTCAAATTGCGTTCTGACTCTCGAATGGATTGACGGCATCAAGCTGACAGATATAGAACGTGTTAAAGCCGCAGGTTTGGATACCGATAGTTTAATTGAAGTCGGAGTCCGCAGCAGTTTGCGGCAGTTGCTGGAACACGGATTTTTTCACGCTGACCCCCATCCGGGAAATCTGTTTGCCTTAGCGGACGGCCGCATGGCTTACATTGATTTTGGGATGATGGATCAGATGGAAGAAACAACTAAAGAAACTTTGGTTGATTCTGTCGTTCATTTGATCAACAAAGATTACTTACAATTAGCCAAGGATTTTGTCAAACTGGGCTTTTTGACTCCAGATACAGATATTATGCCGATCGTTCCGGCGTTGGAATCTGTACTGGGTGATATCGTCGGCGAAAATGTGTCAGATTTTAACTTCAAGACGATTACAGACCAGTTTTCGGAGTTGATGTACGATTATCCTTTCCGGGTGCCGGCGAAATTTGCCTTAATTATTCGCTCTCTGGTGACAGAAGAAGGTTTGGCCCTGACGCTGAATCCCGATTTCAAGATAGTCGAGGTGGCGTATCCTTATGTAGCGCGGCGTTTGTTGAACGGAGAATCTCCGGCTCTGCGGCGGCGTCTGATTGAGGTATTATTCAAAGATGGCAAATTCCAGTGGAACAGGTTGGAGGAGATGATCGCGATCGCTAGGTCCGATCGCAGTTTCGACTTGCTCCCCACCGCCCAACTAGGCTTGCAATTTTTGCTGTCAGAGGAAGGGTCGTTTTTGAGACGCCAGCTAATGTTAGCTTTGATTGAGGACGATCGAATCCACACCGAAGAAGTTCGCAGCCTGTGGAACTTAGTCAAGGAAGATTTGCAGCCCGGTCGCCTGTTCAACGTTGCTCTAGGCGCTTTGACGGAGTTTTCCACAGCAGGAGCAGCGGCGCTAACTCGGCTTTAATTAGAAGGAAGAAGGAAGAAGGAAGAAGGAAGAAGGAAGAGGGAAGAAGGAAGAAAAATAATTCTACTTTTGCCAATTCCCAATTCCCGATTCCCAATTCCCAATTCCCAATTCCCAATTTTTCAATTCCCAATTTCCAATTACCCAAATTAAGGAATTATTCGTGTATTATTTTCCAGAGCCTCCCTATTTTTTAATGTCGGCTGGACTGCTAGCAGGTATGGCCTCCGGTGTAGCATTTGAAGCAACTCTCAAACAATCCGTACAACTGTGGTCTAAAAATCGTTCTACTCGCACTTTGGCTAACCTGCAAGGGCTGCCATTGCGGATGCCTTTTCTGGGAATGGCTGGCGGAATTTGCGTATTTTTAGCTTCGGGAATGGAGATTTTTGGCTTTCCAAAACTACTTTCTTATGCCCTAGCTTTGCCACTGACGCTACTCACGGGCTGGCTAGTTTGGACTCAGCTAGGTAAGCTTTTGATCGAGTTAGAACGCGGAGGTTCCAAAGCGCTGGATCTGGATTCTTTTGAACAATGAGAGTTAGCTATCAACCTCTTTTCTGAGAAGGAAGGGGTTGATAGTTCTCTAATGTTATCCTAATTTGATGCTTTTTGAACCGCAGAGGACGCAGAGAACGCAGAGGAAGAGAAAGAAGAGGCTCACAATTTATGCAGGAATTTCTGTATAAAATATAAAATATAAAATATAAAATCGAATGGGTAATTTTATTGTTACGGGTGCAGCAGGATTTATCGGCTCTAATCTAGTAGAAACTCTTTTAAATCGAGGGGAGACAGTGATAGGTGTTGACGAGTTCAACGATTATTACGATCCGGCTCTAAAGCGCAAGAATATTGCACAATTTGATAAGTATCCTGGTTTTGAATTGGTGGAAAGCGATATTTTGTCTCTGAATTGGCGAGGTCTTTTATCCGATGCTAAGGTAATTTTTCACCAGGCGGCGCAAGCAGGAGTTCGTGCTAGCTGGGGCGACGGTTTCCGCAGTTATACGGAACGCAATATTAACAGCACCCAAGTATTGTTAGAAGCGGCAAAAGATGCGCCAAATTTGCAAAGGTTTGTGTATGCTTCATCGTCTTCAATTTACGGTAATGCTGAATCTTTTCCCACGAATGAAAATGCTTGTCCGCAGCCTGTTTCTCCCTACGGAATTACGAAATTAGCCGGTGAACGTTTGTGCGGGCTTTATTACAAAAATTTTGGCGTTCCTACTACTTCCCTACGCTATTTTACTGTTTACGGGCCGAGACAGCGCCCCGATATGGCTTTTCACAAGTTTTTTAAGTCGATTTTGTTTGATGAGGCGATTTCAATTTTCGGCGACGGATTGCAAACGCGGGATTTTACGTTTATCAGCGATTGCGTTGCGGCGAATTTAGCGGCGGCTGAGGTTGCGGAAGCTGCGGGGGAAGTTTTTAATATTGGTGGGGGAAGTCGGGTGGTTTTGAAAGAAGTTATTGATACAATAGAGAGAATTGTCGCGAGACCTATTCGGATAGATTTTACCGAAGCTGCGAGGGGAGACGCGCGGCACACTAGCGCGGATGTGTCTAAAGCCCAGAAAATCTTAGGTTATCAGCCGCAGGTTGCCTTAGAAGAAGGTTTAAGGCGCGAATGGGAGTGGATTCAGTCTTTGTACAGTTAGAGTACAGTTAGATACTATTTATCCCAGAAATTCCGCAACTTAAATTGAACATTGTTAATTTTTTGAATTCCCCAAGTTTTGAGATTTCTCCCCAAGCGAACCAACAAATTTGGAGGCGCGAGTTTGGGCTGTGTTTCCGGCGAATTCAAATATCGGTAGTGCAGAAATACGTCTCGGTAGGGAATCTCCACATCTTCGCCAGCACACAATCGACTAAACTTTGCAGCCGAAATACTCATGTAGTGCAAATAAGTCAACCGTCGCCCTTTATCGTACAGAACATAATCTATCACATCAAATTGAGAAGACCAATGATTTCCCGTTACCAGTGCAGGTTGATGATAAGCAAAGTTGTAAAAAGAGATTTTGCTGCGGGCGACTAAATAGTTAAGTAAAGATTGGTCTGCGCCTCGTAAAGACATAATTTCCGCTTCTCCTGATGTTAATTTTTCTAAAAGTTGAGAGCAATTATTTTGATTCAAAACCCCGGCTTTTGACGCAAACCAACCCGCACAAAAAGTATGAGATTGCAGTTCGTCAAAATTTAAAATCTGGGGCAATTTGGGGGACGATAAATCAAATATATAATTGAGGTCAGATTTGTATTGAAAATCGTTTGCTACCCAATCGAAATCATCAAGCTTTTGATAAATATAATCTAGAGAACCCATTAACAGAGTGTCTGCGTCAAAATAGATATATTTATCAAAAGGGCCGTCGAAACAACATAATTTTCGGTGCATTTCCAAACATTGAACTGGTTTCCAACCTTTAGCTTGCCAAACTTTTTGAGCTTTTGCATGGGTTTTCCAAACTTGAGTCGCAAAGTCTTCCCAGAAAATGATTGAATCGGTATTTTCAAACAGGGTGACATGAGGACGAGTTGCAATTTCTACTTGCACTTTTTTCATTCGATTATCATAGGGAATGATACAAACAGGAATATTTTTTGCCCCGTTGACTTCGAGACTGTTTAATAAAGCGACTAAGTGGTCGAACACAACATCGTTTGCTAGAATATAAATGCCATCAGTCATAGTTTTTTAGTGAATAAGTAACCCAGCGCATATATATTGCTTTTTAGGTGCGGGCAAGATGCCCACACCACAAGAAATAAAATTGATTGTGGAACAGGCATCTTGCCTGTTATTCAAAGCTTGTTTGGTGTTAAAAACACAACAAAGCTTATGAATTGTGGAACAGGCATCTTGCCTGTTATTCAAAGCTTGTTTGGTGTTAAAAATACAACAAAATTTATGAATTGTGGAACAGGCATCTTGCCTGTTCTTCCCAGCTTGTTGATAATGATACAACATAGGAGTTTATCCTCACCTACTGAAAACCCGAAATATTTTTTGCACTAAATTTGGTTTTTCCTCATTGAGATAACGATAATGTTTCCAAAGTTGCCAATAAGGACTACCCGATTTAATTGGTATTCCAGCCCAGTGAATATATTTTAACCTTTTACCTTTGTCATAAAGAACATAATCTATTTCTTGAAAATGCTTGGAACCAGCCCAGCTTCCCGGTTCGGTTGCTGAATCTTTCACAAGGTTGCAGCGTTTGGAAATCAATTGAAGAATGATATAATTTAGTATAGGTTGGTCTGTGACATTTTGAGTAAAGTCAAAATATTCTCGATGCTGCGAACATTCTCGCAAAATCTCATACATTTGCGCTTCTGTAATAGTTCCTTTTCTAGAAGCCCAAAAACCGCTGTTGAATACATCTTGAAGCTGTGAGTCGGTAAAGATATTCTGTTGTTTTACAGCGGGTGAAAATACATTTCGCAGTTTTTCGCTGAGGTGGTGGTAATCGCAGCAAAAAAAGTCTACTTCTGATAGTTTGTTTAAGTTGGCTGCGATGTCTTCAAAAACGATGATATCGGTATCGATGTACAGAAATTCGTCAAGGGGGCCAAACCAGGCGCAGAGTTTCCGCATTTTGTTGGGAAGGGCTAAAAAAGTGCGATCGAACGTTTGGCCAATTTCTCTGGTAAACTGTTCCACAAACTCCAGATTTGGGAACAATCGCACCCCGTGGAGAAAGCTGAGTGCGGCTGCGACTTGCTGATAATTGTCGTCGAAGGGAATCAGAAAAACAGGTACTTGACAATTATACAGACGTATGCTGTTTAAAAGGGCGATCGCACTTTCGATCACTTTATCATTCGCAACAATATAAATACCGCGATTCATACATTTATCCTCAACCTTCTCAACACTCTTTGTAGCAAATTCGCCCCAGAAACCTCAGTATAAGACTTTGGCGCTTGGGCAAAAATCGGACGCTGGGACGGTTCGCGGAGATAGCGGTAATGCAGAAACAAATCGCGATAGGGAAACTCAATATTTTCCCCCGCACAAACTCTCCGAATTAAATCCGGCGGCACACCAATATAATGAATGTAAATAAGTCGGTTTCCCTTGTCGTACAAAATATTATCTTGCACTTCAAAATGTTTAGAAGTGACGCTACACCCAGTTTTTTCGCCATCCGGGAGGCTATAAGCAAAATTATAGCTATTCATCCCCGTTTTCATCACCATATAATTGAGCAACGGCTGTTCTCCCGCACCTTCATAGAGAATTTCCGCCTCGCCCGATTGCAGTTGAGCTAACAGCCATTCCCTAGTATCTTGCTCAAACAATCCTTGCTTGCTGGCGTAAAATCCCGAACAAAATATTTCCGACTCGATCCGATTTTGCTCAAAAAGTTCGAGGAGTTTTTGTGACTGAATATTGTATACTTTAGTTGGATCGCGAAATTGAAAATCATAAACCACAAAATCCGATTCCTCTAACTTCTGAAAAACCGCATCAAGGGAATTCATCACCAAAGTATCCGCATCCATGTAGATAAACTTGTCAAACGGGCCGTCGAAAGCGCAAAAGCGCCGATGTGCGCCGTAAAGCCGGAATTTTTTGCGGTTCAAACGCTCGGGTGCGGCTGCTTCCATGAATTTGTCCCATCGCTGAATAGATGCGCTATCTTCATAAATAAAGACGTTGGGACGGTTAACAATTTCAGCTTGGATTTGCTCTATTTGGTCGTCGAAAGGATAAATACAGACAGGAGTATTTGAGCCTAAGATAATTTCAATACTGTTGAGCAAGGCAATTAGTTGATCGTAAACTGTATCGTTGGCTAGCGTGCAAATTCCATTCATATCTATAGTCTCGCGAAGGCGGACTTTGTTTGTGTTGTTGCGGTTTCAACCGCCGAATCAGTTAGTAAAATGGTAGAGAAGGGCGAGCCCGGGTGATTAAAGCAGAGACCCGAAAACCGGAGACTAGGCCAAATCCACAGCTACGCGAAAACCGATCTTCCTGCGGCGACCGCCCGCCGAAAGCCAGTTACGATCGGCACTGCGACAATTGACCGCATAGTTGTCCCAGGAACCGCCACGCAGCATACGGTATTCAGATGTGCCCGTTTCCCAGCAACTTCCGTCAGTTGGTGCGCCGTTATAGTTTTCGTGCCACCTATCGCTGCACCATTCCCAAACATTGCCGTGCATATCGTACAGTCCAAAGGCATTGGGGGGAAATCTCCCGACATTGGTTGTTTCTTTGCGGGAAAGTCCTTTGGGAGCGTTTGCGTAGGGGTAATATCCGTGATAATTTACTAAATCCGGGGTAATGTTTTCTCCAAAATGAAATTCGGTTGTGGTTTTCGCACGACAGGCGTATTCCCATTCTGCTTCACTCAGGAGGCGATATTTTTTCCCGTTTTTTTGCGAGACTTTGGCACAGAATTCGACGGCATCATCCCACGATACATTTTCTACACAACGTTTTTCACCTTTGAAACCAGATGGGTTGTTTCCCATTACTGCTTCCCACTGTGCTTGGGTGATGGGGTATTTGCCTGCAAAAAAAGCCGGTACCGTGACTAGATGCTGCGGATTTTCGTAATCATATCGTCCTTCTTCACTTTTAGGCGAACCCATCATAAATGTGCCTCCGGGAATATAAACCATTTCCAGCACAACTCCATTCCCTAAGTCTTCGGCGAAGAAGTGAGCATAATAACGGCAGCGACTGTTTTCTTTTCCTTTAGCATTTACTGTGATCGCATCAAAGTCAAAAGTAGGAAAATATTTTTGTAACTGCTTTTTTATATTTGGTTCATCTCTATCCTTCAGCACCAAAAAGGCTGCCAACTTCACCTGTCGCAATTCATCTTGCAGTGCCCCAAGGATCAAATCTAAACCAACATCTCCATATCTTATTGCTTCAGACAGTGCAGCAATTTTCACCTCGACAATCGGTGAAGCCAAACGACTCTTAACGCCGGGAATCCCGCCTAAAACAGCCGCAGCTAATGGCACTTGAGATTCACCGCCCTTGACGGCATCGTATTCTCTGGGTTGATTTGGGTTTTCTGTCATTATGTTATTTCCTAAGATACAAACTTAGACAGCCAATTGAGCAAGTTTAATTCATGGAGAATGATTTGTCTGGCTTCGGCAATTTTATCCCTCGCTTCATACCAATAATCCGCAGTAGCCACAACCTCTTTAATAAATTCTACTCCTTTCTCATCCAAACTCGGCAGCCGCAGAAAACTCCCCGCCGGCAACAATTTATCGGCCGCCGAACCGCCGTAATAAATTGGCAAACACCAAGCTAACAAAGCATCCCAAAGCTTCTCGCTGACATACCAATCGTTTTCTGCATAATTTTCAATAGCTAAGTTGTAATAGTAGGGTGCAACAGCGTGCCATTTATTGTTGACAGTCCCGTTCCCGCGCGCCCAATTTGGCAAGTTTCGCCCGTAAAGGTCAAAATCCAATTCTTGTGATTGCAGCAATTTGATCAAGTCTAATCTCTGGCGGTGATTGGCGGTGCGGCTAACACCTGAAGTAATCCAAGAACAGGATTTAGTTTTCGGCGGCGCAGGCATTTCATCGAGTTCTCGAAACGAGTTAGAGTGATACCAAATCGCGGGCATATAATCGGGTTTTGGTGCGAAGTCGTCTGGCCCGGAAACGTAACCGCAATAAAGTTTGGCTTGTTCGTAGTTGGCTTTGGTAATTTCAATAACTTCTGGTAATGGTGGCTCGCGGATTAGGTAAATTATGCGTTCCTTGGGGACACCGCGCAATTTTTCTCGAATGTCTTTTTCAGAACTTTGGGGGCTTGGACGGCGAATTTTGTTGAGCCAGGATTGATTTTTGGGAGGTTTGGGAAAGTCGAATTGATACATGAGTATAAAGTCTGGTTCTGGATGATTTGCTAGCATTTGAATGTTACGCCAGTTGCCGAAGTTGTGGGGGGTTTGTTGCCACAGCCAGTCGCTTTGGTTCATGCCGGGGTAGGTGGTGATTCTGCCGATGATTTTTGGGTTCATATCTAATAATAAATCGGGTTTTTGCTTGTGGGCGGGGCGGGTTTATAAGATTATTAATTTGAGGCGATGATTGTTGGTAAAACCCGCCCCTACTAATAATAAATGTGGTTTTTGCGTTTGGCAGGGCGGGTTTATGAGATTGTTTATTTGAGGCGATGATTGTTGGTAAAACCCGCCCCTACGGAATTTTGAATTATCGGATATCGCAGTGACTCTTCTACATAACTCAAAATTCTCTCTATTCTATTTTCCCACGAAAATTTCTTGACAAAATCCATTGTTTCTGCATAGCCTTCGCTTTTCCTCGGATATTTAGTTAAACTATCTCGAATGCTTTGCGCGAACTGGTACGGGTTATCCGGTTCGCACCAAGTTGCTGCTATATTTCCCGATTTAAATTCCATTAAAGATGCAATCTCCGTCGCTACAATCGGAGTTCCCGATGCCATGTAATCAAAGAATTTTAAAGGAGATGTGAACGTCGCGGCCTCTGTCAAACAGTGCGGGTGAGTCAAAACATCGGCTGCTTGCAGCAAGCTAGCAAGTTGATTTTGAGGGAGGTAGCCGAGAAATTTAATGTTGTTAACTTGTTGGGATTTTGCTAACTGCTGGTAGGCTGTTACTTGGGATGAATCACCGCCCGCGATCGCAAATTGAACTCGCGGCGACTCCAGGGCCACATCCACTAGCATATCGACACCTTTAAACGGGTAAAGTCCGCCTGCATAAACTGCTAAATGCTGTCTGTCATCTTCTAATAATTGCTGTCGCCAATTCTGGGCGGCTTCTGTTTGTCTGGCGAGAAACAAATGATTGAAACCGTTGTGCAGCGTAATTACTTTTTCCGGCGGCATCCCATTCAAAATCATGCTGTCTCGCACTGTATCGGCAACAGTTACGGAAATCTGAAACAGAGGATTGCGGACAATTTCTGATTCAAATTGCTTGTCTTCGTGGTGGTGCTGTTCGTAGATAGCGGGAATTCCGTTTTTAACTGCTGCTTTGACAAAGTTCCAGTCGCGGGTGTGGACAATTTGAGTCGATTTAAGCAGGTGAATCGGTAAGTAGTATTTGCAAACTATTGTACTCGAACTCGTCCACTTGCTGTCCCAACGGTCGATCGGCCACGGCATCGGTAAATCTGCTACTTTTAATTTATCTTGAATATTGTAAATTTTGGCAAGTTTGTCATCGGGTTTCCTGGGTTGAAAAGGAAAAAGCAAATCAACCGGATTCAAAGCACTCCAGCCTTTACGAAGGTATACCAAAACTGCTGGATAACCTAGGTTTGCTGTGGCATTGGCAGAGTGTGCAACTTGAACTAAGCTCGCTACATTGGGTTGCGGCAAGATATTTCTGGTAAAAAATACATAATATTTGGACATGGTAATTGGTAATTGGTAATTGTTGACTGTGCAGACAGTTGACTAATGACTACTGCCAACTGACTACTTTTTAACAGCCTGACGCTTAATAGTCTTTTCTATAAATTCTAAAGTAGTGAAAATATTAGCAGCAGAGTGAAATGATTCTCTGATTAACTCGTCTCTTTCTTCGGGAGAGTCTACCATTTCATCTACTAGCATTTTGAGGTAAGCTATCATGGGAGTCAGGCGAGTGCGAATTTCGTAAGAACCTCTAATTAGAGCTTCATCGCGAGCGGTTTCTTCGGCAAATTGCACTGAATACAAGCGAGTGTAGTAACCTCCTTTTGCTAGCAATTCTTCGTGGGAGCCCATTTCTACGACTTGTCCGCGATCAATCACGGCGATTTTGTTGGCTTTTTGGACTGTGGAGAGGCGGTGGGCGATTACCAACGTTGTGCGATCGCAACTCAATTTCTCGATCGCCGCTTGCACGTACCTTTCCGAAACCGTATCCAGCGAACTCGTCGCCTCATCTAAAATTAAGATTTCCGGGTTTTGCAGCAGGGCTCTAGCAATTGAAATTCTCTGACGCTGCCCTCCCGATAAGATCACGCCCCGATCGCCAATTTGAGTATCCAACCCATCCGGCAATAGTTGGATAAACTCGTAAGCATTCGCTCCCTTCGCCGCTTCCACAATTTCTGCCTGACTCGCATCGGGCTTAGCGTAAGCAATATTTTCGCGCACTGAAGCATTAAACAAAAACGTATCTTGGCTAACAATACCCATCGCTTTTCTCAGACTTTTCAGCTCAAAATCGCGCAAATCCATGCCATCGATCGAGATATTACCTTCAGTAGGATCGTAAAATCTCGGCAGTAAATCTGCCAAAGTTGACTTGCCAGAACCCGAAGTTCCTACCAAAGCCAAAGTAGTGCCGTGAGGTAGAAATAAATCAATTCCTTGTAAAACTAAATTTTTGTGGTTAGGATAACTAAAAGATATTTTATTAAAATGAATTCCCGATCGCAAATGAGTGTAAGGCACAGAACCGTTCAGCATAAATGGCTTTTCCTCGCAGCTCAAAAAATCATTAACCACCTCTACACTAGCCGACGTATTAGCAAATTGACTGCGCCCGCTATTCAACTGTGAAATTAAAGGGATCAATCGAAACAGTACCAATAAATAGGTTAATAAAATTGTAGCAATAGACTCTATCTCATTCGCAAATATTGTGCGACCTATAAATACAATCAAAATTATAACTATCAAATTAACAACTTCGTTAATTGGGGCGATCGCCGCATAATTTACCTGAGCCTGAAAATCCGCTTGTTCTCGCCTTTGAATTAAATGCTTGATCCGCTGATACTCCCTTTCCTCGTTCCCCGTTGACTTGACCAGCCGAATCCCAGTAATCGTTTCCAGCACCCTCACCGAATAATCTTTCGACATTTCAGAAAGCAGGTGGCCAAAATGCTTGGAACGGTTAATAATATATTGATTTGCCCAAGCAACTAACGCCAGCAAAACTGTAGCTGTCACCGTCAGTTTCCACGAGATCGAAAGTAGCAGACCCACAAAAACCAAAACCGTGATTGAGGTAGTAAACATTCCGATGGCCGTACCAACTGCACTAGCAGTCCGACCAATCTCTCCGCCCAATCTATTAATTAAATCCCCGACTTTAGTTTTAGAGTAAAAATCTAAATCTACTTCTAACAACAACCGCAAACCTGCGTCTCGCAAATCAAAAGTCAGAGAGCGCGTCAGAGAAGTAGCCACTAAAGTATTGATATAACTCGCAACATTTTTTAAAAAAATTGCCAGCACAACCGCCCCGGTCATCAGCATTAAACGCTGATTTCCGGGCATTCCCTCAAAGGGATACATCAAAGTTTTAATTAGAGGTGGAGCACCACGCAGCTCGATAGCTTCCTCTAAAAAACTTAAAAGCACTGGTACAATCAGAGTAGTGCTGATACCGTTAAATAAAGCGCCAGAAAAGCCCAGCATCACAGTTAAGAGAATCCTGCCGGGATATCGTCTGGCAAATTTTAGGAGTAGCTTATTGGCAGACATGAAGCATTCCCAGCTAAAAAGTACGGCATCTCAAAATATTCTTTAATAATAGACAGTTTTTCTTCCTCCAGTGAGTGGTTTTAAAATAACATTTACATACCTGCGATTATATCTGAAAGAATCGGTTTCATTGCTTGAATACTATATTTTTTCATACATCTTTCCCGAGCTTTCATTCCTTGTAAATTAGCCGCTGTCAAATTTTGAAATATCCATTGAATCTTTTGTGAAATTTGAGCGGGAGAACTCGGATCGACTAAATAACCCGTTCCCCCTAAAATTGCTGGAATATCCCCCACTCGCGTAGACAAAACAGGCTTAGCCATTGCCATGCCATCTGTCAGCTTGAGTGGAAACTGAGCCACGGCTGTGAGAGTTTCTCGCTGAGGAACAACGACAACATGAGCCGCCGCTACAACGGACGGCATCGTCTCGACTGGAAACCTTGGCAGTTTAACAATCCAACGCCCCCATTGTTTCACAAGTTTATCATCATAATCATCATAAGGACTCCCGCCGACGATCGCTAATTTTAAATCGGGCTCATTTAACTGTTCGAGGGCCATCAAAACATCCTCCACGCCTTTATGAGGTCGCGGTGCCCCCGGAAACATCAAAACTCTATACCCGGACAAGCCGTAACACTGTCTGCTCAATTCAGGATTGTATTTAGCAGGGTCGAACATTGCAGTATCCTTACCATTCGGCAAATATACACCACCAAAACGCTGTTTTAAAAACTCAGTATCAACGGTGACAGCATCAGCACGGTGAATGAGACTTTCCATCCACTTGAGATAGAGCGGATTATCTGGTTCTCTCAATAAACCATTGTGTTTAAAAATATCTCGATAAAGTTGTTTGAAAGATGGACGGTATTTCCATTCATCTCCGCCGTACCAGCTCATTTCCCAGTCGTCTATATCTAAAATTATAAAGTGGCGAGTCGCCAGTTTTTTTAGCAGTGATAACCCAAAGCTTGTAGGTTTAGGTTTGACTGCATAAATAATATCCCCATCTATTTTTTTCCAAAGTTTTTGAGCATCTATTAAAAACCCCGGATAATTTTTACCCGGTATCGCACATACCGGGATGTCTCTAGGAGGATTAGCATACAATTCCTTGCCAAACTGAAACCCAACAACTTCTACATCACATTTAAGCTCTATCAAGACTTGAGCTAAGAAAAAAGCACGAATTGCACCTCCTCCTGACAAATCGCTCACTACTAATGAAACTTTCACTGAGTATTTTGTTTAAAACATTTGTTTAATTTTCCTGCTTAACCGAGCTTTTGTCAAGGCGACGGGGACTCACGCACTCCCGACCACAGCAACCGGGTTTTTAACCAGGGCAAAGGGCAGCAACGCGTCTTTTGGTAAAAAAAACACAGTAATGAAACCAAGACTGTTATTCAAGCCAGCAATGATTATTCTAGGTAAATTTTCGGATATGTTGAGGCTAATTTTTTTTTATTTTGCGCTGATTTTTGTTGCTTTTGATGCAGTTGGGCGACCAATTTTAATTATTTTAAACGCCAGGGATTGTTAAGTTGATTTGGTAAAAATATTTTAGCAGTGCGATCGACTATTCTAGTAAAGAGCGATCGCGTCACGTTCTTCGCGTACTGAGGGCGGTAAGGATAAGTGCAGTGCATTACTTTAATCGGTTTGTCGATCGTATAAACATCTTTCCACTTATCCAAGTAGTTGTACACCGGGGACAAAGTTGTCATTTTCGGTTTCACCGATTCAACAGCCGCCGCAAAAGCTCCTTGGTCTTTCAATAATAGCACATTTTGATGCGCTACTACCATGTCGAAATATTTCTTAAAGTTTATAAACAATTCCTGAGTTTTACTGCTTTTTGTAAAAGCGATAAATCCGCCATTGTACTGAATGCTATTTTCATTTAGCGGCAACCCGACAGACAGCAAAGTTGACAGAATATCCTGCTTGACTCTTAATAAATTTGCAGCTTTAGCAATCGCAGGCTGCACATCTTCCGTCACCAACAAATCCACCCCATCAAGAAAATCAAACACCTCATCAATTGGCGATAGCAAACAAATATCGCAGTCCAGATAAATAGTTTTCTCAAAAGGAGATTGTTGATACAAAGCCAGCTTAGCTTGTCGCGATGCTAAAACCGGATTTTCGTGTTTCGGTGCGGCCTGCAATCTCACATTTCCAAACACCTGAAGTAAAGGATATAAAATTAGAGGGACTCTATCTATTAAAATAATAATTGGTTCGCGGTGAAACTTCCTGACTGAAGCTAGAAAATGTATGCAGTCTTGAAATGAGTACAATCCAATTAAAATGGTGATAAATCCTCTATCCATATCTTTTCTCTAACGATAGTAAAAATCGAAATTTAATAAGGCAATTAACTGTGTTTTTAATAACCGATAGAGATATTGCCAACGCTCAAACTGCAATTTATCCCCAACTTTATCCCAAAAGGTTCTTACTTGATTTTTTTGCCAGTCCCAATGAGCAAAAGAATGCTCCATAACTTGAGCGAGTTCCTGCCACCCGTCATTACGAATATTCCAGCCAACTTTGGCAGTTGCTAACCCAATTGGATTACCGTCTTTTGTTTTGACTTTTTGCACTTCAAAAAATCTTCCAATCTTTCCCCATTCTTGAATAAACTGAATTTCTCTCCCATTGTCTCTCGCAATTACAAACAAATTTTCTTGAACAAAACTTACCTTTTTCAATGGTAGTTCTAGCTTTTTTGCTAATTTATGAATTGCCTCTTTTCTCCCCGGAAATGATTGATTTGGTGGATGTTCTAGAATGGGCATAAACCCTTTACAAGTAATTCCTGACATCCATTCTCTCTCCGGCACTTTTCCTATGATTCTTGTATCTGCATCCACAAAGATTGTCACTCGACATAATTCTAAGGCTTTTTTTAGTGCAAATCGTTTATCATTATAACAAAAATCTACACCTTCGCGACTTTTTTTAAAGGCGAAAACATTCGTCAAATTCTGAAAGTCATTTGGGTTGTCAGTACAAACAACTAGCATCGTCCCTAGAGAATGAGTTTCTAAGTCTGCTGCTAGTTGTTTGGCTAATTCGCGATACTTTTTCCGAAAAGCTAAGGTGCAAAAACAAAAATCTTTGTGACTGTTTAACATTATTTTTAACTCAATTTTTGCACTTGTTTTATTTGAGTTTATGCTAACTGTGGCGTTTTTGGTGCCACTGCCAAGCATGGGAGATAATGTTCTTAATGTCGGGATATTCTGGAGACCAACCCAAGGTTTTGATGGCTTTCTCGCTGCTGCCAACCAAAGCAGGCGGGTCTCCCGGACGCCGATCGCACTCAACAGCCTTAATCTCTTTTCCCGTCACTTGGCGAGCCGTTTCTATCACCTCTTTCACCGAAAACCCGCCGCCATTGCCTAAATTAAAGAAATCAGATTTGCCACCATTTAGCAAATATTCTAATCCTAAAATGTGAGCAGATGCCAAATCGTTAACATGAATGTAATCGCGGATGCAAGTACCATCAGGAGTATCGTAATCCGTGCCGAAAATTGCGATCGAATCTCGTTTACCCAAAGCCGCGAACAACACCAGCGGGATCAGGTGAGTTTCTGGATTGTGATCCTCTCCTAACAACCCGTTAGGGTCAGCCCCAGCCGCGTTAAAATAGCGGAAACAAACAGACTTGAAATTGTACGCCGCGTCAAAATCAGACAAAATCCTTTCTACCATTAACTTAGTAGCACCGTAGGGATTGATCGGATTTTGCGGGTGGTCTTCGGTGAGCGGGATTTGCTCAGGTACGCCGTAAGTCGCGCAAGTAGAAGAAAACACAAATTTCTTGATGCCAGCAGCGATCATTGCTTCCAAAAGTGTAATCGTGCCGATGACATTGTTGCGGTAATATTTAGCTGGATCGGTAACAGATTCGCCGACGTAAGCGTAAGCTGAAAAGTGCATCACCGCAGCAATGTCATGGGTAGCGAATAGGTTGTCGAGCAGGGCGCGATCGTTGGTATCGCCAACTACTAATCCTACTTGCAAAACCTGCTCTACTAAGTCTTCGTGTCCGTAGACTAAATTATCCAAAATTATCACACCGTAACCTGCATTTTTCAGTGCTAATACTGCGTGAGAGCCAATATATCCTGCTCCGCCTGTCACCAAAATTGTTGGTTTTTCTGTACTCATTTTATTTTGCTTTGTTTGGTAATTGCAACGGTAGATTATATTGTAAATTTACCAGAAAGAATTGGTTTAAAGCCTCTCCCTTTGAGGGGGAAATTAAAATCAGACTATTCATTGCTTTAATCCTCTTCCTTCCAAGTAGAGGTAGCTGTCAACTGTCAACTGTCAATTGTCAATTGTCAACTATCAATTGTCAATTGTCAATTGTCAAGTTCAATCGATAAACTTGAGGCGACCAATTTGGATATAATCAAATATCCGATTAATCTGATGTCGATCCTCTTCTGAAATTTTATCATCTGACAGGATAGCCGAAGTCAAAACTAAGTGTTCCCGGCGAGTGATCTTGCCAGACGCTACAATCCGATCGACTTTTTGAGAAATTGTTAAGTTCGATTTGTTCTGAGATGTTCGCATTTATTCGATCGCTTTTATGCTAAAATAATTAAAGTTGATTGCACTTATTGACCGAAAAATGCTGCGTACCAGACCGCAAATCAATTTGCTCAACAGCAGAAATAAGCTATCATAGTTTTACTTCCAAAGATAGATGCGCGGACTTAATAAATCTGCAATCAGCCTTCTGATAGCGTTCAGACTAATCCAATTATATAATATTTTTCCGAGAGAGGCAGTTTTATATGCAGGTTTATCGGCTTCCGGTACTGTCAGACAATTACATTTTCTTGCTGCACGACCCCGATCGCCACACAGCAGCCGTCGTCGATCCAGCGCGATCGCAGCCCGTATTAGAGCAACTGCAAGCACTCGGAGCCGAATTAACCGCAATTTTCAATACCCACCACCACAGCGACCACATAGGGGGCAATCAGGAACTGATCGATCGCTTTCCCCAAATTACAGTTTACGGTGGCGCAGAAGACCGAGGCAGAATACCCGGACAGCAAGTGTTTTTACAAGCGGGCGATCGAGTTTCTTTCGCCAACAGAACCGCCGAAGTCTTCTTCCTACCCGGCCACACAAAAGCTCACATCGCCTACTATTTCCCCCCCAGCAACCCCAGCGAAACCGGCGAATTGTTCTGCGGCGACACCTTATTTGCTGGAGGCTGCGGCAGGCTGAAAGAAGGCACTCCCGCCCAAATGTTAGCCTCTCTGGGACAACTGCGAAACTTGCCGGACAATACGAGAGTTTGGTGCGCCCACGAATATACACTGAAAAACTTGCAATTTGCCCTGAGTGTAGATGGCGACAATCTTGAGTTACAGCAGCGTTTGGGCGAAGTCAAAGAGGCTCGGAGTCGATCGCAACCTACAATACCATCATCGATCGGCATCGAGAAAAAGACCAACCCATTTTTGCGCTGGGATTCTCCCAACCTCCAATCAGCCGCCAACACCCGCGATCCAGTGCAAACCTTCGCTCGATTGCGCGGCATGAAAGACCAATTTTGACCTTAACGTTTTTGTTTCTTCAGGTAACTCTTAAACTTGAGTATCGGTTCGCTCAACCACCTGTCAAGTCTTTTGTATTTTAGGTGAAAGCTCGACAGCCCCTTAAACTTATTTGGAATTTTTTCCAGTTCATCCTTAAACGGTGTCTGAGACAACATATCAAGCCATAATTGATTGGGGGCGGAGCTTTCCCACGGTTTCGGTCTTGACATAAAGTGCATCACTTTACTTGACATATCATCAGTCTTATGGTTGTTCCATATTTGGTCTAATTGCTTCCACCTTCCCACTAAAACTGAATTTAATGCACCTTGATCGCGATCGCCCCAAATGTGGGTTATACCATTTTGGATCAACTTTTCCGACAGTTGCTCTTCCTCCCAAAGCTTCATGTTGTAAACTAAAACACCACTATTGAAATAAGGGTTTCGATCTTGATAAGTGTTCGGATTTCCCCAGACGTTGGCTGCGGCTGCTATCGGCAGAGTTTGAAAATCTAGGTTCCACAGCGGCTTTAAGCTGCCCAGAACGATCGTATCGCTGTCGAGCCAAATCAGCCTTTCTGTTTCTTTGGTATATTTTTGCGGCTCCAATTTAACGTAAGGAAGTTTAGAACCTGATAGCGAAAGAAGTTGGTCGTAATTAGATTGCAATTCTTGCCATCCAATCTCGTATTTGCAGCAATTCTGTAACTGTTCCTTTTGCGGTGAAGATATCCTGGTAGATACAACGCTAATTTTGACCTGCTCCTCCCCAGATTGGCTAACATTCAGATCTACAGACTTGAGAAGTGCTGCTAAGCCCAGAATATAAGTGCGATCTGCGGCTGTGAATATGTGCATAGGATTAAGTTTGTGAGATGAATGGCAAACGTGACACAAACGTTGGGAATCAAGGAAGTAGGCGACCCTGTATTGAAGTAAATGCGATCGCCAATTTAACGTTGAGACGAATAAAATCTTGCCTAAATTTCCGGTTAGATTTACACAAAGAAACGGGGATTCTAAGTAGGTAGGCGCGAATAAAGTTTATAATTTAACAGAATGTAAGGCGGGCTTCAGTTGACAGTTGACAGTTGACAGATGAGTGCGACCTCTACCTAGAAGGAAGAGGATTGGAGTAATGAATAGTTTTCTTTTAATTTCTCGCCTTTAAGGGAGAGGCTTTAAACCAATTCTTTCTGGTAACAAGAGCGATTGCTTCGTTTCACTCGCTGCGAGAGAGGGCTTATGTATTTTCAAGCTTCATCTACTTATTTACCTGTGTGCAAGTGCCATCTGTTCGCGCCCGAAAACGAGCAACAGCCATTGGTAATATGCAGCAACGCGAAAAATAATGAGACGGACTAACCAAAGCACAGGGGCTTAAATCCCCACCTTTAGGTGGATTGTTTTTAGGCAGGGGCTTAAATCCCCTGCCTAAAAACTTCGCACTCCGAAGTCAACTGTCAACTGTCAACTGTTAACTGGCATTTGAAACAGCCAGAAAATTCCCCGTCGCCTGTGCTGAATCCCGCAACTGGTTCAGACGTGGGACTCTACGATAAAATAAATTGTCTAGATATCGATATTACCCCAGAACGATCGACATCCATCTTAGGTTTGAAGTGTCACCAGGCTCAAATCAAAAGTTCCTCTGGTTATTTCCCTATTATTGATGAGCGCGATTGGCTTTGCCAAAAGTAAAACGAGCGTTGTTAGAAACCGATGCAAAACCCACGCAATACTGAACCCCAAGCAAAAATCGACCCCTCTGTTTCCACGGATTCTAACAAACCGATCTACCCAGGCGCGCCTTTGCCAACTGATGTAGGGATGGTTCTGCAATTGGCAGATGGTAGCATTCAGGGGTGCAATTCTCACGCCCAGGATCTGTTGGGGATGACAGCACAACAGATGCTCTTATGCACTTCTATCACCAGTCGGTGGCAGACTGTGCCTCAAGATGGCTCGGATTTTCCCGGCGAGACACATCCGGCGATGGTGGCGCTCTCAACCGGGCAACCATCTTTAAATGTCATCATGGGCTTTGATCGGCCACAGGGAGAATTGATTTGGTTGAATGTCAATTCTCAACCTTTATTTCAGGGAGATCGATCGACTCCCTACGCAGTAGTTACAACCTTCACCGAAATTGCTCAACCTCAGCCGGAAGAAGTATTTGACACCCTTGCACCACAACAGTCAGACACCCTCGAAAGTATTTCCGACGGCTTCTTTGCTTTGGATCGAGACTGGCGATTTACCTACCTCAATTCTCAAGCGGCGCAGTGGCTGAATCGACTCCCGCAAGAGGTGATTGGTAAAAGCGTTTGGGAAGAGTTTCCCGAATCTGCGGGTAGTTTGTTCGATCTCGAATACCGCCGCTGCGCCAGAGAGCAAGTTACGGTTAGTTTTGAATCTTTTTACGGGCCGCTCAATGCTTGGTATGCAGTACGAGCTTATCCCATCGCCTCGGGAATTGCCGTTTATTTTCAAGATGTCACCCAGCAGAAAGCGGATCGGGCTGCTTTTATTCAACAAGCCCAAACTGCGCGGCAACAACTTGCAGAAATTGAGGCGATTTATGCTAGCGCGCCGATCGGCCTTTGCTTTGTCGATACACAATTGCGGTTTGTCCGGATCAACGATCGCCTAGCAGAAATTAACGGAATTCCAACCGCCGCCCACATCGGTAAAACATTGCGCGAAATCTTGCCAGAAATGGCAGATGATTTAGAGCCGCTTTACAGACAAGTTATTGAAACTAAAATTCCGATCGCGCAGATCGAAGTTCGCGGGAAAAATGCAGCACAGCCGGGAGCAGATCGGGTTTGGCTGTTGAGTCTCTATCCGCTCTCGGCCCAGGACGATCGCTTGCTGGGCGTGAATGGAACGGTGCTAGAAATTACCGATCGCCAAGCTAGCAAAAAAGAAATTCAACGGCTCAACCAGGAACTAGAGGGACGAGTTAACGAACTGCAATCAATTCTTGATGCTGTACCTATTGGCATTACGATCGCAGACGACGCGCAGTGTAAAGTAATTCGCGCTAACAGATTTGCTCAGTCGATGCTCGGATTACCGCCGGATGTCAATGTTTCTGCAACCGGAGAGCAAGCCGAAATCCTTCCGTTCAGACAACTGAGCAACGGAGTAGAAATCCCGCCAGAAGAACTCCCAATGCAGCGGGCTGTGGCAACAGCAGCCGAAGTGCGGGATGTGGAAATTCAAATGGTGCGAGCGGACGGGATGGCATTAGATTGGTTGGTGAATGCAGTTCCGTTATTTGATGCACAGGGCGCAGTTCGCGGCTGTGTGGCGGCGTTTGTGGATATTAGCGCTCGCAAACAAGCAGAAGAAGCTTTGCGCCGTTCCGAGGAACGCTATCGCACTTTGTTTGAGTCCCTAGACGAAGGTTTTTGCGTCATCGAAATGCTGTTTGACGACAACGACAAGCCGATCGATTACCGCTTTTTGGAAGTCAATCCGGCTTTTGAGAGACAAACCGGACTCGTAGAAGCGACGGGAAAAACGGCGCGAGAACTCATTCCAGGGCTCGAAGATTATTGGTTTGAGATTTACGGCAAAGTCGCGCTGACAGGGGAACCAGTGCGCTTTGAGCACGGCTCGGAAGTCATGAACCGCTGGTTTGAAATTTCGGCGTTCCGCACGCCTGAGCCGCACAGCAGCAAAGTCGCCATACTTTTCCAAGAAATCACCAATCGCAAACAGGCGGAAAATCTTCTGCGCGAACACTACAGCAAGTTGCGGATGTTTGTCAAACATTCGCCTGTGGGAGTGGCGATGTTTGACTGCCAGATGCGGTATATGCTGGTGAGCGATCGCTGGCTGTCAAGTTACGGGCTCGGCACTCAAAACATTGTGGGCCGATCGCACTACGACATCTTTCCCAATTTGCCCGATCGTTGGAAACAAATCCACCAGCGCTGTCTGGCGGGAGCAGTCGAAATCTGCCCAGAAGAACCGTTTCCCCGCGCTGATGGCTGCGTAGACTGGGTGCGCTTGGAAATTCACCCTTGGCGAACCAACAGCGGTGAGATTGGCGGGATCATGATTTTTTCGGAAGTAATCACCGAGCGCAAAAACGCTGAACTCGCGATCGCGCTCGCCAATCAGCAAGTCAGCAATATTCTAGAAAGTATTGCGGATGCCTTTATCGCGATCGATGCACAATGGTGCTATACCTACGTTAATGCCGCTGCTGAAAAACTGCTCGGTCGATCGAGAAACGACTTATTAGGTCGATCGATCTGGGAGTTATTTCCCGCTGAATCAGCATCGAATTCGACGCTATATCAAGAATTTCATCGAGTCGTTTCCGAGCAAATTTCTGTCAAGCTTGAAGAGTTTTTGCCGTCGCTTCAAATGTATGTAGAAGTCAGCGCCTATCCAGCAGCAGATGGACTTACGGCTTATTGGAGCGATATTAGCGATCGCAAACGCATAGAAGAAGAACTGCGACAAAAGAATGCGATTTTGAACGTGATTAACGAGTCAGCGCCCACACCAATTTTTGTCAAAGATCGAGAAGGACGGATTATTTATGCAAATCCAGCCACGCTGGAAATAATGGGCAAACCTGCTGCTGAAGTAATTGGTGGTCGCGATATCGATTTATACCCAGTAGTAGAACTTGCAGTCACAGTCACGGAAAACGATCGGCGCATTATGGAATCTGGACAAACAGAAGTCCTCGAAGAATCTCACGATGGCATTCGGACATTTCTGGTAATGAAAGCTCCCTACCGCAATCAGGCGGGAGAAGTGATCGGCTTGATTGGCATCTCCAGCGACATCACAAATCGCAAACGAGCAGAAGTCGCCCTGCAAGAACAAACAAAGTTACTGCAAGTAATTATTGACAGCATTGGTGATGGTTTGATTTTGGCCAACCAACAAGGGGAGTTTGTGTTGTTTAACCAAGCCGCCGAGGGGATATTCGGTCAGCTAACAAATGAAAAATCTCCTCGGGAATGGTCGAGAACCTACGGACTATTTTTGGCAGACAAAAAAACCTTTTTCCCCGAAAATGAACTACCTCTAGCCAGAGCAATCAAAGGTGAATATGTCAATGATGTAGAAGTATTTGTCTGCCACCCCCATGCCGAAAGTCGCTGGATCAGTATCAGCGGTTATCCGGTGGTTGATACTAGCAGCGAAATCCAAGGCGGAGTGATTGTCTGTCGAGATATCACAGAACGCAAACAATCAGAAGCAGCGTTGCTTGAGAGCGAAGTACGATTCCGCAATATGGCGAACAACGCTCCATTTATGGTCTGGGTAACAGACTCCACAGGCTACTGCAATTTCCTCAGCGAAAGCTGGTATGAATTCACCGGTCAAACTGAGGAAACAGGTTTGGGATTTGGTTGGATAAATGCTTTGCATCCAGAAGACCGAGAACAGGCAAAGAACGCATTTTTGACCGCCAACGAACGTCAGGAACCTTTCCGCATGGAATATCGCGTCGGGCGTAAGGATGGCGGATATTCTTGGGCGATAGATGCAGCTGCTCCCAGATTTTCCAAAAGCGGACAATTTGAGGGTTATATCGGTTCTGTTATCGATATTACAGAGCGCAAACAAGTGGAAATCGAGCGCGATATGGTTCTGCAATTGGAACAAACTGCCCGCGCGGAAGCCGAGCGAGCTAACCGGATTAAAGACGAGTTTCTGGCGGTGCTTTCTCACGAGTTGCGATCGCCCCTAAATCCGATTTTAGGCTGGTCGCAACTGCTCAGAGGTGGCAAGCTGAGCGCGGCTAAAACAGCCAAAGCATTGGAGACAATCGAGCGCAACGCCCGACTGCAATCTCAATTAATTGAAGACTTGCTAGATGTGTCTCGGATTCTGCAAGGAAAACTCAGATTAACTGTTGCTCCGGTGAATGTGGCAACCATTATTTTGTCTGCTTTGGAAACCGTGCAATTATCAGCGGAAGCTAAAAAAATTCAAATTCAAACAATCTTAAATCCCGATGTCGGGCAAGTTCTCGGCGATACAATTCGCTTGCAACAAATTGTGTGGAATTTGTTATCAAACGCGGTGAAATTCACACCCGAAGGCGGTCGAGTTGAAGTTAGATTAGGGCAAATTGAACACCAAGCTCAAATTCAAGTCATAGACACTGGCAAAGGCATTCTTCCCGATTTCTTGCCTTATGTTTTTGACCATTTCCGACAAGAAGATGGCGCCACCACTCGCAAATTTGGCGGCTTGGGACTGGGATTGGCGATCGTCCGCCAACTGATCGAACTTCACGGCGGCACGGTGTTTGCAGAAAGCCCCGGAGAAGGACTAGGAGCGACGTTTACGGTGAGATTGCCGCTATTAAATGATGATTCTAGAAGGCAGCGGTCGGAAGCCGTCAATTCGTCTCTGAGTCCCGATATGTCATCTTTGCCGCTAGCTGGATTGAGAATTTTGGTAGTAGATGATGAACTCGACTCGCGAGATTTTGTCGCTTTTGTGCTTGAGGAAGCGGGTGCAGAGGTGATTTCGCTGTCTTCTGCTGCTGAGGCGCTAGAGTCGATCGCCCAAACTGCACCGGATTTGCTCGTCAGCGATATCGGAATGCCCCAGATGGACGGATATATGTTGATAAATCGTATCCGCACTCAGCTTGCGCCTGAGTATCGGCAGTTGTTGGCGATCGCCCTAACGGCCTATGCTGGAGAAGGGAACGAGCGCCAAATTTTGCAAGCCGGATTTGACCAACATTTATCTAAGCCGATCGATCCGACCCTGTTAGTTGCTACTGTAGCGCGAGCGATCGGCGATCGCAGTCAGTTGACAGTTGACAGTTGAGAGTTGACAGTGGGCAGTTGAGAGTTGACAGTGGGCAGTTGACGGTTGACGGTTGTCAGTGGGCAGTTGTCAGTTGAAGGATGAGATATCATTTTTGGTGGGTTCATCCGTCTACAGCGAAGGTGGTGCAGCAATCGGAGAGGACTCTTCGTCCTTACTACGAACCTGATTAAGAAGGACTCTTCGTCCTGTCAACCGTCAACCCTTCGACTTCGCTCAGGGCAAGCTGTCAACTCTCAACTGCCCACTGCCCACTGCCCACTGCCCACTGTCAACTCTCAACTGTCAACTCTCCCTTGCGATCGCCCCTCAAACTTCGCTATTATAAAAAGTTGCAGTCAAAACCCCACAAGCAACGATCATGGCCAAGCGCGTCCAATTAGTTTTAAACAAAGATGTCAGCAAACTCGGCAAAGCTGGCGACGTAGTAGAAGTAGCCCCAGGCTACGCCCGCAACTACCTAGTACCCCAAGGAATGGGATTTAAAGCGACTCCCGGCATTCTCAAGCAAGCAGCGCGCCGCCGCGAAGAAGAAAGACTGCGCCAGTTAGAACTCAAGCAGCAAGCTGAAGTCCGCAAAACCGCCCTGGAAGCAGCCGGGCCTTTCATCATCTCCAAGCAAGTTGGCGAAGCAGACGCGATTTTTGGTACTGTCACCAACCAAGAAGTAGCAGAACTGATTTTCAACTCTACCAGTCAAGAAGTCGATCGGCGCGGCATCACTCTGCCCGAAATTCGCCAAACTGGTACATACAAAGCTGAAATCAAACTACACGCCGAAGTTACCGCCGAAGTTGATATTCAAGTTGTCCCCATGTAATTGGGCATTGGGCATTGGGCATTGGGCATTGGGCATTGGGCATTGTCATTTGTTTTTCTAATAACTAATAACCCATAACCCATAACCCATAACCCATAACCCATAACCCATTTTCAATAACTAATGAGCGATTTTCAATAACTAATGAGCGATTTGATGCCGACAAATATAGAGGCAGAAGAAGCAATTTTGGGGGGCATTTTAATTGACCCCGAAGCGATTTCCCGAATTGCCGAACTGCTGCGACCGGAGTTTTTTGCCATCACCGCTCATCAAGTCATTTATCGATCGGCATTAGGGCTATTTTTACAGGGTCAACCTACCGATTTAATGACGGTAACAACTGCGCTAACCGACCGCAACCAGTTAGAACAAGTCGGAGGACTAACTAAATTAGCACAATTAGTCGATCGTACAGTTTCCGCAGTCAACATCGACCAATATGCAGTTTTAGTTGAAGACAAATATCAGCGCCGCAAATTAATCGAAGCTGGCAACAACATAGTACAATTAGGTTACGAGACGGCAACACCACTAGAAACAGTCTTAGACCGCGCCGAACAACAAATTTTTAGCATTACTCAAGAACGTCCGCAACAAGATTTAGTATCGATCGGCGAAACACTAAACCAAACATTTCAAGACCTCGAAAATCGCAATGAAGGGCTGACGCTTCCCGGTATTCCGTGCGGTTTTTATGATTTAGATGCCATGACAGGCGGCTTTCAGCGATCGGATTTAATCATCGTTGCCGCCAGGCCGGCGATGGGGAAGTGCTGTATAGATGAGTCCGTTATACTACTAAGCGATGGAAGCCTTGTTACCATTGAAGAAATCTATCAGAAACGTCAAGCAGAATTACTAACTTTAGGAAAAGATTTTAAGTTTCATCTAACTAGACCATCAGATTTTATAGATGATGGAATTAAGCCTGTATTTCGGGTAACAACAAGACTGGGACGCTTTATAGAAACTACAATAACACACCCATTTTTAACAATTAAGGGATGGCGGCAGTTAGGGGAAATACAAGCAGGCGATAAAATTGCTGTACCCCGACAGATAAATATTTTTGGTAAAGAAACCATCCGCGACTGTGAAGTTAAGTTATTGGCTTATCTAATTGGCGATGGATGTTTGACACAGGGTGCGCCACGCTTCACCAATGGAAATACTGCTATACTAGAAGACTTTGCTAAGGCTGCTGCTAGCTTCGGAGGTCTTAGGCTGCGATACAACGATAAAGGGAGGCGCGCACCCGAATATCGTGTTATCGGCGATCGAGAAGATTACATAAAGAAAATAGACCTCTTTGGTTGGAATCTACACAGAGTCCTCGAAGAACAAGATTTGTATATCCAAGAATTTGCTCAAAAATTGGGAGTTTCACCGATTTTAGTCTCGTCTTGGGTACAAGGAATTGCATTCCCCAATCAAGAATTATTTACTCGCACCTGTGAAATTTTAGAAGTAGATCCAAAACAGCTAGCCGGGCCCGGAATGGATGCTGTTCATACCACACACAAAAACCCACTGAGATTCTGGTTAGAAGAATTAGGTCTGATGGGAAAAAATGCTCACCAGAAAACAGTACCAGATATAGTTTTTAAATTGGAACGATCGCAAATTGCCCTTTTCCTCAACCGTCTCTTTTCAACTGACGGCTGGGCAACCCTACTTACCAGCGGTCAATCTCAACTAGGCTACTGTTCTGTCAGCGAAGAACTAGCCAGACAAGTACAGCATTTACTACTGAGATTTGGCATCATTGCCGCCCTCAAAAAGCGTTTAGTTAAATACAAAAATACTCGTAATCCAGCTTGGTTTATCGATATTACTGACGTAAAATCTATCAAAATATTTATATCAGAGATTGGCATTTTTGGCAAAGAAGAAGCATTATTTAAAGTAAAAGAAGCACTAGAAAACAAAATATCTCACAATAACCGCGATTTAATTCCTGTCGAGGCTTGGGAATACCTAGCATTAGCCAAAGGAAACGAATCTTGGGCATCGTTAGCAAAACGCGCAGGCATCAAAGGTTATTCAAATATTCACGTTGGTAAACGTGCCCTGTCCAGGGAAAGACTTTTGGTTTTAGCAACTGCTTTAGATAATTCGTGGCTGAAACAACTGGCAGATAGCGAGGTTTACTGGGATGAAATAGTTTCGATCGAACCGATGGGAAATAAGCAAGTCTACGACTTAACTATCCCGGAAACGCACAATTTTGTTGCTAATGACATCTGCGTTCACAATACTGCTTTCTGTACCAACATCGCCCACCACATCGCCGCTGGACAGCAAAAATTTCCGGTTGCCGTTTTCAGCTTAGAAATGTCGAAAGAACAGCTAGTGCAGCGTATTCTTTCCAGTGAAGCCAAAATAGAAAGTAACCGCTTGCGATCGGGAAGAATCAGTCAAAACGAATGGGAACCAATCAGTACAGCCATAGGTAACTTATCAGAATTGCCGCTGTTTATTGACGATACTCCTAATATTACCGTGATGGAGATTCGCTCCAAAGCCCGCCGCCTCCAAGCAGAACAGGGCGGATCTCTCGGATTAATCTTGCTAGATTATCTGCAATTAATGGAAGGTAGCAGCGACAACCGCGTGCAAGAATTATCTCGAATTACTAGAGGCCTCAAAGGTTTAGCCCGCGAGCTCAACGTGCCGATTATTGCTTTGTCTCAGTTGAGTCGAAGTGTGGAAGCGAGGACAAATAAGCGGCCGATGATGTCGGATTTGCGTGAATGTGTTACTGGTGATACGCTCGTGCTGTTAGCGGATGGTCGCCGAGTTCCAATTCGTGATCTAGTAGGCAAAGAGCCAATGGTGTTGGCGATGAATCACCTCGAAAAGATTGCGGTGGCGAAAAGTGACAAGGTTTGGCGAGTAGGAGTCAAGCCTGTCTTTATCCTTAAGTTAGCCAGTGGCAGAAGCCTTAAGGCTACGGCTCAACATCGAATCTACACAGAGCAAGGTTGGCAAGAGTTAAAGTCGATTCAGGTGGGAAGTCGGGTGGCGATCGCCAGATTGATTCCTGAGCCTCAGAAGCCAATTAACTGGAAGGAACATGAAATTTCTTTGCTAGCTCACTTGATGGGAGATGGTAGCTATCTGAAGGGTCAGCCGCTCAGGTATACCACTGCATCCGAGGAAAATAGTGAAATCGTAAAGACCGCTGCTGAGTATTTTGGTGTCCAAGTCAATCGACACGAAAGTAGAGGTAACTGGCATCAGTTAGTTTTCAGTAGCAATGGAAACCGTTGGGAACCCAGGGGAATCAATGGTTCTTCTCACTTCAGTTTTGCTCCTTCACGAGAAACGGTTTTAGACTATGCCAAACTTTTGGATAGTGATTCCTTGCTTCAAAAAGCATCTTCTGACTTGTTCTGGGATGAAGTGATTAATATCTCAGCAGCGGGAGAAGAGGAAGTTTTTGACTTGACTGTTCCTGGTGTCGAATCTTGGTTAGCTGATGGCATTGTCAGTCATAACTCTGGATCGATCGAGCAAGACGCCGATTTAGTAATTATGCTTTACCGGGATGAATATTATAACCCTGATTCGCCCGATCGCGGAATTGCCGAAGTCATCATCACCAAACACCGAAACGGCCCCACAGGCATCATCAAACTATTATTCGATGCCCAATATACCTCATTCCGCAATCTAGCATCTCCAAAGCGCTCTTAAGAAGGAAGAAGGAAGAAGGAAGAAGGAAGAAGGAAGAAGGAACACACAGCAAGCTTTTTCGCGATCCGTATTTTACGTTTAATTAGGTCGATTTACCCAGGACTTATGCAGAAACCCGGTTTCTTAAAAGAAACCGGGTTTTTAAACGAAAAATTTTACACTTAGTTAGGCTGAGCTACCTAGCCAGCGATTTTCAATAATTCCACATCAAAAATCAGCGTAGCATTAGGAGGAATCACCCCGCCCGCACCGCGAGCACCATAACCGAGTTCAGGGGGAATAATCAACTTGCGGCGGTCTCCAACTTTCATCGTACCGACACCTTCATCCCAACCCTTAATTACTTGACCTACGCCAATTTTGAACTGAAAAGGAGAATTGCGATCGCGCGAACTATCAAATTTCGTGCCATCCTCCAAAGTGCCAGTGTAGTGCACCACAACCGTCTGACCGGTTTTTGGAGTCGCCCCATCACCCTCTTTCAATTCAACATATTTCAGACCCGAATCTGTGGTGACAGTTTTCTCAGTATTATCAGTCATGTTATTGCCAGCGATAGTAGCTGGTTCTTTTGGTAAATTAGCATCAGCTACTAGCAAGCTATCTTCAGTGAAAGACTTCGCTGAGAGGATCTCAAGCGCAGCATCGGTTACAGGATTATTCAATTCGGAAGCCACTGCTGTGGATACATAACCGCTCATTTGAGCGACTATCAAAAACACAAAGCAAACCACCACTACCCCCAAGCTGACCAGAATTCCTCGCAAAATTAATCCTCCTGATACTTTTAACGGCGATCTCTCAGATATCTAAGACATCTTGTACAACCAGAACTACAAAATTTTATCTGAACTTTTCCGCCAAAAGATGGCGGCTGCCAGTTAATTTTAAAGGCAAAAGAAAGTATGAAGTCAGAATGTTTGTAATTCTACCTTCTGCTTTCTACATAAGTGCCTGATTGAGCCTTCTGCGTTCGGGTGACAATTTTATCACACGATAGCAGCAAGCGTGCGATCGGGCGGAGCGCGAAGCCATCAAAGAGGATCGCACTCAGCGCCAGTTACGGTTTTCCAAATCCCGCATCTGACGTTCGAGACGATCAAGCCTTCCGCGCAACTCATCCATTTCGGACTGTCGGGGAACGCCCATATCTTGCAGCATATTCCGGAGTTGCCGCTGCAACTGCGTATCCCAATTTCCCTGTTCAGACTTGAGATGTTCAGTCACCTCATCGACAAAGCTTTTGGCTTGTTCGGGATTGATTTTGCCATCTTTGACCCATTGCTCGCTGGCTTCCTGCAATTTCTCCGCCACCAGGGAGGTAGTACCAATGCCCAGCATTACCAGTTGTTTGAGTAAGTTGCTATTGTTATCCATAGATTTTTCCTACTGTTTGCCCCAAAATACCCGATCGGCTCAGGTCGCCTGCGGTCGCTGCGAAACCCTTTGTACAATTTAAGTTACATCAGCGCTGACCTACCTTTCTATTTTGGAGCATCCAGCGACCTGCTGGCGAGTCTAACTCGCCAATGGGCGTTCGGAAAACCCGCTAAGAAGCCTGCCGACAAAATTACCCAATCACCGTGCTGTCTAATGCCTGAGTGTCCCCGCTGTCACCAACCTGTAGACTCCCGAGCGATCGCCTGTGGGCACTGCAAAACCCCTCTCAAAGCTTTCGGTCATCCGGGTATCCCGCTTTATCGATCAAAACCCGAAGAATTTCTGTGCAATACCTGTATTTACCACGAAGACGACACTTGCAACTACCCGCAGCGTCCCTTTGCCAAAAAATGCACCCTTTATCATAATCAAGCTGAGCCACTTGTGCCACAGACGATTCCTTACAGCAGTGGCGACGGGCTGCAATCAATCAAAAATTGGTGTCAGCGCCATCTGGTTTGGTTAGCATTATTAGGTTTAATTATTATTAGCATTGCTCTGTCGATTTAATCGGATTGTACAAAGCGTAGAATAGACATATCTCTGTTAATCTGGGTTGCTCTATTATTCTCTAAATTATTCATGAGCTACGTATTCGGCATCGACGGCGGCGGCACTAAAACTATCTGCCTTTTAATGGATGACAACCACCTTGTTTTAGGACGGGGTGAAGCAGGGCCATCAAATTATCAAACCCTGGGAATTGAGACAGCCAAACAATCCATCCAATTGGCGATCGAACGAGCAGTTCTGTCCGCTCAGGTCGAGGCTGTAGGCAATCTCAACATAGAAGCAATTGGTCTGGGACTAGCAGGCGTCGGGCGTCCAAAAGATCGTGAAATAGTGCAATTTGTAGTGCAGAACTTGCAGTTGACGAATACTTTACCAGTAACCCGCTCATTCCTGCCCAGGAATATAGTAATTTGCAGCGACTGCGCGATCGCACTTGCTGGCGGTACAGGCCATCCAGTGGGTATCGCCGTTATTTCAGGAACCGGTTCGATTGTTTTTGGGCAAAACAGTCAAGGGAAAACTAAACGAGTCGGCGGTTGGGGATATATTTTAGGCGATGAAGGCAGCGGATATAACATCGCCCTTCAGGGTTTGCAAGCTGCTTTGAAGTTCTATGACGGACGCGAAGATTTTACCGTGCTTGCGGAAAAATTTCAAAAGCATTTAGGCCTCAATAACCTAGAAGAATTGGTAGAAGTCGTTTACGGGCGCGGTTGGGGAGTCAAAGAAATTGCAGCTTTAGCGCCGATTGTCGATCGAGCTGCAGCAGAGGGCGATCGCGTCGCTGACTGCATTATCAATAATGCTGTGGCAGAATTAACCTATTCAACAAAAATAGCCATTGCAGCGCTATTTAACCAAACAGAAGAATTTGAAATTGTGATCGTAGGAGGTGTGTGGGGCGGGGAGGGAAATTGCCGAGGTCGGTTTGAAGCAGCAATAAGTGCGATCGCCCCAAAAGCTAAGGTTATTTCGCCCCGATACGAACCAGCTTTCGGTGCTGGATTGCTAGCTTTAAACGCTCTCAACAATTAATTGTTGACTGTTGACTCTTGACTGTTGACTCTTGACTGCTGACTGTTGACTATCTTCCTTATCTTCCCGATCGCCCCTGTCTTGCGGATTTTCTCGATTTTTCCAAATTTTCAACTTCTGGATTATCTACCTTATCTTCCCAACTTGTAGAATTCCAGCCTGCCATAATTAAAACATCAGATGAATGCGAAACCAGAAACAAATTTAGCAGTAGTGCGTTCCTAAGTAAACAAAAACCGAAGCAAGGAGACAATTTATATGATTACTTCTCAAAAATGGCGTTCAGCAACAGCAGCAATCCTCGCACTGGGCATTACAGTTGGAACCAGCGCGCCGCTGGTGGTAGCTACTCCCGCAGAAGCCCAACAACGAATTTCACAATTTGATAGCATCCGAATTCCCTCGGGCAGTGTCATTCCAGTTAGCTATGAAAAAGACAAAATAGTTGTCACCCGCGAAGAAACTGCACCTTTAACTTTAACAGTGGCGCGAGACATCCGCACACCTCAAGGCAGAGTATTAATCCCTGCAGGCAGCCAGATAGTCGGGGCACTGCAACCTGTCAGAAGAGGCAATCAAAGTGGTACTCAATTTGTTGCCAGAGAGTTAATTATCAGCCGCCGCCAACGCTATCGGATTGATGGCTATTCGGGAATTATTACCCGAACCGAAAGAGTCCAAAAAGGTGCTGGCACAGGTTCAGTAGCGCAAGGTGCAGCCTTGGGTGCAGCAGCAGCAGCAGCACTCGCAGGCATTACCGGCGACAAAGCGATCGCGACTGAAGAAGTATTAGGAGGCGTTGGGATCGGCGCTTTAGCTGGAGTCTTGTTGGGGCGGCGCAGCGTTGACGTGCTCGTGATTCGCCCGGAACAAGATTTGGCAGTGAGATTGCGATCGGACATCGTACTCCGCTAAGATTGGAATCTTCGGATTAATTATTTGCAGTAAAACATTGTCGATCGATAACTTGTGGTCTCCCGATAATTGGCTAGGCATACTATTGAGGTTGTGTCTGGCCATGTTTGTTGGCGGAATGATTGGATGGGAGCGCGAACTCAAAAACAAACCAGCGGGATTGAGGACTCATATGTTAGTCAGTATGGGTGCCGCAATGTTTGTTTTAATACCGCTGGCAATAGGTAAAAATGAAAACGGACGAGATGGTGTAGAGCGCGTAATTCAAGGCATTGCTGCCGGGATAGGATTTTTGGGGGGCGGGGAAATCCTGCGCGAATGTCAGCAGGAAATCGGCAAACCAAAAGTTCACGGGCTCACGTCTGCCGCCGCTATTTGGTTGTCAGCAGCTTTAGGAAGTGCGGCCGGATGCGGGTTGTGGCAACTGGCATTAATTGGCGCTTTCATGTCGCTGTTTGTTCTGAGAGTTATAAAAAATTTAGAGCGTCGGAGTCGGAAATAGTCGATCGCGAAGGTTTTGTATAATTAATATTGAAGTAAATTCATACCGATCGAGTTAAATAATAGCAATAATATTAGAATTAATTAGATAAAAACTAGGGTAAATTAAATTATTATCTAAGTCTGTTTTCATGGCATATAACTTAATATCTATCCCGCCCGAACACTGAATAAAGACGATTAATTTTGTTCCGAAAGGTTCGGCGAATTTATCGATTCCAAAGACTCTTGCCTCACACGACCAGCCATCGCGGCTAACTGCAAGCTCATAAAAGCATTCAAATCTTCCAAATCGCACTTCGCCGAGGCAAAAATATCCTGCATTTGATTTTCCGCTTCCAAACTCAGATATCCAGCGGCAATAGCTTGTTTTACAACTTCACGAATCTGCACGGTAGAAATGTCCCTTACTAAATTTGAACTAATCAAAAGTTAACTAATTACTAACAGGAATTTTAGGAAGCCGTCTCGCCAAAGATTTCAATTTTTTTCAGCTCGCGAGACTCTTGTTTCACTCCTCCGGACATAGCTGCTAGTTGCAAAGCCATAAAAGCATTTAAGTCTTCCAAGTCATACTTGGTGGTAGTTAACATCCGCCGCAGTTGATTTTCGGCTTCAATGGTTAGATAGCCTAGAGCCAGAGCTTGCTGGGCGAGATCGCGAATTAGTACCATAACACTTCGGGATTTTATTGGTTCAAGCCTCAGTATCAACTGTTTTCACAGAATCAGCAGTGACGGCTATTGCTCGATATGTGTGACATTGTTACGGGCCACTCGTGACAGCCGGAGTCGAAGAGTGTGACTAAGTATTTGCAGGGTTGTGACGGCGATCACGCGGGGGATGCCAGAGGATGAGTCGGAGAGTGGGGGGTTGGAGAGTGTCCGGGTGTCTGGGTGGGGGAGTCGGAGAGTGTCCGAGTGGAGGAGTCGGAGAGGGGGAGCATTTTTCTTCTTCCCTGGGACTAATGACTAATGACTACTGCCTTCTACCTTCAGAAGACGCTCAACGTCTATAATCAGCAAGTTAAATATTTACGGCAAGACATATGGAACTAGCTCATAAAGATTTGCTACAACAAATAGCCCGACTATCGGAAACTTATGCTAATTTGGCCGATCGCCTGTCTCAAGCCACAAAGCAACTGCAAAACTCCGGCCTTCCTCCCTCTGACAGCTTGCTGCAAGAAGTAGCCGCCTACAGCCGCAACTTTGCTGCAGTCCAAAAACAAGCTCTCGAACTCAACAAATCCGCGATTGCACCAGGGGAAATTACTTCCCTCAAAGACATTCAAAACTTAGTCGAGACTGCCGCAGCTTCTGAAGGTAAAGCAGAAATTCGCGATGCAGCATTGAAAGTGATCGATCGAGTATTGGCGATCGCCCACCGCGAACAAAGCGACTTCGCCCCCTTACAATCAGTGCATGGCAAAGCCCGCGAACTGCAGCGCGCGATTTCCGAATCAACCCCAACTCAACTGCATTCTGACGCAGAATCCTTAGTCACCGGCAAACACCCAGTTTCAGCAGTGCTCGCCCTGGTGGAACAGCAAGACAAATTAGATGACGAACAGTGGGTCATTCTCGAAGAAACAGTCAGCGCCGCTTTTGGCAAACAAATAGCCGTAGCCATTTCCAGAGGCAAATTAACCATTGCTGAGATGGTAAAAGCAGCACCTGCAAAAGTCGAACCCGCATTTAAAGCAGCGCCAGAACAAAAAATCAGCGCCGAACCTTTGCCAGAAGTGATTGTCATCCCGTCAGGAAATGTGGCACCGAAACAAGTTACAGTTGCGCCACAGATCCAGATTTTGGAATCCCCCGCACCTTCTGTCCCCATGCACGAGGTAATTATTGTTCCCAGCGTGGAAGTACCTAAGTCTCTTCAGGCAAGTGGTTCCGGGAACATTGTTTTTGGAGCACCTCGGAACATTCAACAAGCGGTGGCAGTAGAGGGCGCTTTGGGAATTAAAGTTTTGGCGCACATTCAGGGAATTGGCGATCGAACTTTCGGTGCTCAAGAATACGCAGGTAGTCGCGGTAAAGGGCTGCGCGTCGAAGGTTTTCAAATTAATATCGAGCCGCCAATTCTTGGCTTAAATGTCGAGTACATGGCTCACGTCGAAGGTGTTGGCGATACTCCTTGGCTCAGCGAAGGAGAATTGGCAGGTTTTCGGGGTCAAGCGAAACGAATTGAAGGATTTGCGGTGCGGTTGAGCGGGCCGCAAGCTGATAAGTATGACGTATTTTATAGCGCTCACATTCAAAATATCGGCGACACCGACGTGTCCTCCAACGGCGATTATTGCGGAACTCGCGGCAAAGCTTTGAGAATAGAGGCCATCAAAGTTTGGATCGCGCAGTCTGCGAGTTCCCAAACAGTGGCGCCTGTGGGTTTAAAAGTGTTGGCGCACATTCAAGGAATTGGCGATCGAACTTTTAGCGATCGAGAATATGCTGGTACAAAGGCTCAAGGGCGTCGCGTCGAAGGATTTCAAATTAAAATAGAGCCTCCCGCTGCCGGTTTAAATTTGCAGTACATGGCTCACGTTGAAGGAGTTGGCGACACTGCTTGGATCGATGAAGGGGATCTTGCCGGTTTCCGGGGTAAAGCGAAGCGCATTGAGGGATTTGCCGCGCGGCTGACAGGGCCGCAAGCCGATAAGTACGATGTATCTTACACTGCTCACATTCAAAATTTGGGCGATACTCCTGTTACTTCTAACGGTCAATATTGCGGCACTCGCGGCAAAGGTTTGAGGGTTGAGGGGATGACGGTTTGGGTTGAGCCGAAAGCGTAAAAATTTAGGTTTATTGTCATCCAAGAAATTGGAGAAACCGGGTTTATTCCTAGATTTTTGGTACTAACCGAAATTTGTCGCAGAAACCCGGTTTTTGGCTATTTTCTGGTCGCTCAAAGAATTTAAGAAACCGGGTTTATTCCTAGATTTTTGGTACTAACCGAAATTTGTTGCAGAAACCCGGTTTCTGGCCAGCCCAAGGAATTTAAGAAACCGGGTTTATTCCTAGATTTTTGGTACTAACCGAAATTTGTCGCAGAAACCCGGTTTTTGGCAACCTAACGAATTTGAAGAACCGGGCTTAACAGGTAATTGAAAACTTTACAAAACTTACCATCGGTTACAAAAAACACCGACATCGAATCAATCGATAATAAATCGCAAATAATAAGCCTCGACTTGTGAAATTGATATTTTTACTATTGCTGCATTCTCTGTAATTACACGGTTGCGGAACGCTAAAGGATCTGCATAGAATGTATTTGTAGGTTGAATATGAGTTGACAGGAGGGCAAAATTTTAGTTGACCTCGGTTGGTAGAATAAAAATTTATTTACAGTAAAAAACACAACATTCAGATGCTGGCGATCGCGCTTTTGCCTGAATGGTTAATTAAAAGAAGTCTGAAAAATCCCGTTACACTTGTTCCGAAGTTTGTAGTTCAATACTCCCAGGTAAGTATGTCTTTGCCAGCAGCCGACCGTCCCCAATCTGTAGCAACTGATAGCGAATGTTCCTATCAACTTTCACCGATCCAGCAGGGGATGTTGTTCGAGGGCCTTTCAGGCCAACAGTCAGGGGTAGATATCGAACAGGTACTGTGCAGCCTGGGCGAAGAATTGAATGTTTCAGCTTTTGTCGATGCTTGGCGCCAAAATGTCGATCGATATCCAGTTTTGAGAACGAGTTTTAGTTGGTTGGATCGAGAGGTGCCGGTACAAACTGTACACCAAAAAGTCGAACTGTCAATAGTTGAGGAAGACTGGCGCAGTTTGTCCCAGGACGATCGCACCCGCCAACTCGCAACATTTTTACAAGCCGATCGCCTGCAAGGATTTGACCTAACTCAACCGCCGCTGATGCGTTTGGCTTTGTTCCGAGTTGCGGAAACCGAATACAAACTCATCTGGACTTATCACCATATTTTGCTTGACAGTACCTCGGCAATAACTGTTTTGCAAGCAGTTTTTACCTTGTACGAAGCCCTGACTGGCGATCGAAAATTAGAATTAACACCGCCCAATAGCGATCGAGATCCCAGCCATCGAATGCAGCAAGATATCTCGAAAACAGAAGCATTTTGGAGGCAATACTTAAGCGGTTTGGGCGATCGTACTCCTTTGGTTGGCGATTTTTCCAGGACAGGGAAGATGCCCGCCCAACCAGAAAATTTATCAGTTGTGGAACAAGAAAGAAGCCTGTTGCCGACAATTCCCGAAATCCGGCTTTCTAGCAGTGTTACCGCAGCTTTAAACTCTCTAATTCACGAACAGCAACTAACCCTGAATACCCTGCTGCAAGGAGTCTGGGCTTTACTTTTGAGCCGCTGTTCCGGTTCGCAAGATGTAGTATTTGGATCTATTTGCAACAGTCGATCGCCAAATACAGAAAAAATAGAACCAGCAGTAGGATTGTTCATCAATACTTTGCCGCTGAGAGTAATTGTCACTCCCGAAATGCCAGCCATCGATTGGCTGAAACAACTGCAAAATCAATGGAATGCGCTGCAAGAATACAGTAACGTACCGCTGGCAAAAACTCAAGAATGGAGCGAAATCTCCCGCAGCAGTGCTTTGTTTGAAAGCTTGCTAGTAGTTGAAAAGTGCCAGTTTAATTCGGCCTTGCAATCTTTAGGCGGTGACTGGAAAAATCGAGAATTTCAGCTTTTAGAACAGACGAGTTTTCCCCTAACAGTTTACGGCTACGGGGGAGACGAACTGCTGCTGAAAATTGCGGGCGATCGCCAGCGGTTCGATGAAAACGCCCTTACCCGAATGTTGGGACACCTGCAAACTTTGCTCGAAAGTATAGCCGCGAATCCCCAGCAGAAAATTAGCAAATTGTCAATGCTGACAGCAGCCGAAATTTCGCAGTTGCAGCAGTGGAATCAAACTCAGGCAAATTATCCCCAAGACAAATGCGTTCACCAATTATTTGAAGCCCAAGTGGAGCGATCGCCCGATGCCATTGCCGCCGTTTTTCCACACAATTGCCGACAGCAGCTTACCTACCGCGAGCTCAATTCGCGATCGAATCAACTAGCCCATTACTTGCAGCAATTAGGAGTCGGGCCCGATGTTTTAGTCGCGATTTGCATGGAACGTTCCTTAGAAATTGCGATCGCCGTTTTAGGCATTCTCAAAACAGGCGCAGCTTACGTGCCGATCGATCCAGCTTATCCCAAAGAAAGGCTGACTTTCATGTTAGCCGACACCAAAACTCCCGTTATACTCACACAATCTCACGTAGTGTCCGGCTTGCCGGAACATCAAGCGCGAACCGTTTGTTTGGACGCAAACTGGCAAGAAATAGCCAATTACAGCACCGAAAACCCCGCCAGCACCGTATCTCCCGACAACTTAACCTATACAATATATACATCCGGTTCCACCGGCAAACCCAAAGGAGTTCTCCTCCCGCACCGCGCCCTAGTCAACCTAATTGCGTGGCAACTGCAAAACTCCACCTTGGAAGACGCAGCCAAAACCCTGCAATTTGCCTCCCTCAGCTTCGATGTCTCATTTCAAGAAATGTTTTGTACTTGGTGTGCGGGCGGCACCCTCGTTTTCATCACCGAAGAAATGCGGCGAGATGCGCGGAGTTTGTTGCAGCTAATCGACACAGAAAAGATTCAAAGATTGTTTCTCCCTTTCATCGCCCTGCAACACTTAGCCGAAGCCGCCGATAGCTATCAGCTAGTACCAAAATCGCTGCGCGAAGTAGTCACCGCCGGCGAACAGTTGCAAGTCAACCGTTACATTACCAGTTTCTTTCAGCAGCTAGAAAATTGCACCCTGCACAATCAATATGGCCCCTCGGAGAGCCACGTTGTCACAGCTTATACCCTCAGCGGCCCGCCGGAAAATTGGCCCGCACTGCCTGCGATCGGTCGCCCTATTCCCAACACGGAAATCTATTTGTTACACCAGAATGGTGAGCCCGTACCCATCGGCGTTCCTGGAGAATTGCACATTGGAGGTATCTGTTTGGCGCGCGGCTACCTCAACCGCCCCGACTTGACTGCTGAAAGATTTATTCCCAATCCCTTAAACGATTTTAGATTGCCGATTTTAGATTTTAGATTGGAGGAAGATGCACAGAAAACAGAGATTGCTGAAAGCCAAGAAGTATCTAATTATGCCCAACATCTCCTTTATAAAACAGGAGATTTAGCTCGCTACCTGCCCGACGGTAATATCGAGTACATCGGACGGATTGACGGCCAAGTCAAAATTCGCGGCTTCCGCATCGAGTTGGGAGAAATTGAAACTGCACTCGCAAAACATCCGGCAATTAAACAAGCTGTGGTGCTAGCGCGGGAAGACACACCGGGGGACAAACGATTGGTGGCTTATTTAGCAGTCAATCCACAAGAGCAACTAACAATTGCTGACCTCCGCGTCCAATTGCAAGGACAACTCCCCGATTACATGGTGCCTGCGGTGTTTGTGACTGTGGAGGCGATGCCGAAGACACCCAGCGGCAAAATTGACCGCCGCGCCCTGCCGCCACCTGACTCACAGCGACAAGAACTGTCCCAGGGTTACGCGGCGCCGCAAGGCGAGTTGGAGAAAGTGCTAGCGGGCATTTGGTCTAAGTTGCTGAAGCTCGATCGCGTGGGGATTCATGACAATTTCTTCGAGATTGGAGGTAATTCTCTGATGACTCTGCAAATTGCCGTGCAAGTGCGGGCTCTATTAGAAAAAGACTTGCCAGTTGTCAAATTGTTCCAGCATCCGACGATCGCCCAATTGGCCAATTATTTAAACCAAGGAGAGAGCACGAATCAGTCTAGTAATAAATTTCAAGATAGGGCCGATCGACAAAAAGCTGCTTTTGGTCGATCGAAGCAATTTACTAAAAGACGGTAGTCATTAGTCATTAGTCATTAGTCATTAGTCATTAGTCATTAGTCATTAGTCATTAGTCATTAGTTAGTGGTTAGTGGTTAGTGGTTATTAGTTATTTAAAAGAGGAGGATAGACAGAAGAAAAATAATGTAACGAGCTGTTGAATATTAGGTATTTTACGTTTAATTATAGGGGCTTACTTATGACTAATTCACAGGAAAACTCAGAACTTGACGGGATTGCAATTATTGGCATGGCCGGTCGCTTTCCCGGTGCTGCAAGTGTCGATGAATTGTGGCAAAATTTGTGCGGCGGAGTCGAGTCCACAACGCTGTTCAGCGACGCAGAACTAGACCCCAGTATTGACCCCAATCTCAGACAAGATCCGAATTACGTTAAAGCTAGAGGAATTATTGACGGGGCCGATCGCTTTGACGCAGCATTTTTCGGCGTGAGTCCCCGCGAAGCCGAAATTACCGACCCGCAGCAGCGCGTTTTTTTAGAAATAGCTTGGGCCGCCCTAGAAAATGCCGGCTGCGATCCGAATACTTTTAACGGTTCGATCGGAGTTTACGCCGGCACGGGCAACAATACCTATTTTCCCAACAACATCGCCGGACGATCGGACATAATTTCCCGCGCGGGCGAGTTTCAGGTAATGGTAGGAAATGAAAAAGACTACATCGCTACCCGCACTTCTTACAAACTCAATCTCAAAGGGCCCAGCGTCAGCGTCCATACCGCTTGCTCTACATCATTAGTTGCAGTTTGTCAAGCTTTTTATGCCTTAATGAGCTATCAATGCGATTTAGCTCTCGCTGGCGGAATTTCGATTACAGCTCCCCAAAATAGCGGTTATTTGTATCAAGAAGGGGGGATGTTTTCTAGCGACGGACATTGCAAACCATTCGATGCTAAGGCTGAAGGGACGGTGTTCGGCAACGCAGGCGGGGCTGTGGTACTGAAGCGTTTGGAAGAGGCGATCGCCGACAGAGATACAATTTATGCGGTAATTCGCGGCGTCGGTTTAAATAACGACGGGGCGGCCAAAGTCAGCTTTGCAGCGCCCAGCGTAGACGGCCAAGCAGACGCGATCGCGATGGCCCAGGCGATGGCCGGCGTAGATCCAGAAACGATATCCTACGTCGAAACCCACGGCACGGCAACTCCCCTCGGCGATCCGATCGAAATTGCAGCTTTGACTCAAGCTTTTGCACGCGAAACCTCAGCCAAACAATTTTGCGCGATCGGCTCCGTCAAAAGCAACTTCGGACACACGATCGCCGCCGCCGGAGTCACGGGGCTGATTAAAACAGCTTTAGCCCTCAAACACCAACAAATACCCGCCACTCTCCACTACGAAACACCGAATCCGGCGATCGACTTTGCCAACAGCCCCTTCTACGTCAACGCCGAACTTGCGGAATGGAAAGCAGGCACAACGCCCAGAAGAGCCGGAGTCAGTTCCTTTGGTGTCGGCGGTACCAACGCTCACGTTGTCATCGAAGAAGCGCCCGCGCTGGCACCGTCAAGTTCTTCTCGCCCGCGACAGTTACTGCTGCTGTCGGCAAAAACTCCATCTGCTTTAGACGCAGCTACCGCAAATTTGCGATCGCACCTCGCCCAAAACCCGGAGCTCGATCTCGCCGATGCTGCTTACACCCTGCAAGTCGGGCGGCAAGCCTTCAATTACCGCCGTTTCGCCGTTTGCAGCGATCGCGCCGATGCCGTGCAGCTACTCGAATCCCTGCCACCGCTGCGTACAGCAACCCGCTGCGCCGAAGCCAGAAATCCGGCGGTAATCTTCATGTTTCCCGGACAAGGCGCGCAATACGTCAATATGGGCTTGAATTTGTACGAATCTGAGCCTTTATTCCGCGAAACGGTCGATCGCTGCGCCGAAATTTTGCAGCCGCACCTCGGCCGAGATTTGCGCGAAGTGCTGTATCCCGGTAGCGATGAAGCGACAGCCGCCGAGTCGCTGCGCCAAACTTTCTTGACTCAGCCTGCAATATTTACCGTAGAGTACGCGCTGGCTCAACTGTGGCAGAGTTGGGGCGTAACTCCCCAAGGTGCGATCGGGCACAGCATCGGCGAATTTGTGGCGGCAACTATCGCCGGCGTGTTTTCCCTGGAAGATGCCTTGATGCTGGTGGCTGCGAGGGGGCGCTTGATGCAAGATTTGCCCGGTGGTTCGATGCTGTCGGTACGGTTGCCGGCGACGCAAGTCGAAGGGCGTTTGAGTGGGGATTTGGCAGTGGCTGCGGTGAATGCGCCGGATTTGTGCGTGGTTTCTGGGCCGACAGAGGCGATCGCACTTTTTGAACAGCAATTAACCAGCGAAAAGATTGTCTGCAAACACTTGCACACTTCCCACGCTTTCCATTCGCCGATGGTAGATTCGATCGTCGAACCTTTCGCCGAATACGTGAAAAAAGTGCAGTTGTCAGCGCCAACTATCCCCTTTGTTTCGACTGTAACTGCTAGTTGGATCACCGCAGAACAAGCAACAGATCCGATGTATTGGGCGCGGCATTTGCGGGCGACAGTGCGTTTTGCCGACGGCATCAAAGAACTTTGGCAAGATCCGAATCGCGTGCTTTTGGAAGTCGGGCCGAGAACAACGGCTGCTACTTTGGCTCGCAAACAATCGAAGGATTTGAAACAGCAAGTTGCTATTTCTTCTCTAACCGATAATCCAGATAACAACGCTGAATGGACTGCTTTGTTAAGCGCCGCCGGACAGCTTTGGCTTTGCGGAGTGTCGATCGACTGGCAGAGTTTTTATCAGGAGGAAACGCGCGATCGCATCCCCTTGCCAACTTATCCTTTTGAAAGCAAACGCTTCTGGATAGAACCCATGCGGAGAGAGGGGGAGACGGGGAGACGGGGAGAGGGGGAGAGTGGGAGAGGGGGAGACGGGGAGAATTCCCAACTCCCAATTCCCGATGCCCAATCCCCAATTCCCGATGCCCAATCCCCAATTCCCGATGCCCAACTAACAACTATCAACTCATTACCAATGTCAAATTCACAAATTGCAACCCAACAACCAGCTCGCAAAGAAAGACTAATTCCCAAAATCAAAAATATCTTAGAAGAAACTTCGGGTGAAGATTTAGGTAACGTCAGCGACGATCTCACCTTTTTAGAAATGGGTTTAGATTCTCTATCTTTGACTCAAGTAGCGCTGAACCTGCAAAAAGAATTTAAGGTTAAAATTACCTTCCGCCAGCTACTAGAAACTTTCCCCAGTCTCGAAACTTTATCTGAATTTATCGACGGATCTTTGCCGCCGGAAGTTTTGCCCGCACCAATTGCAGCACCAATTGCAGCACCAATTGCAGCACCAATTGCAGCACCAATTGCCGTACCCATTGCCGCACCAATTGCAGCACCAATGGCCGCACCAATCGCAGCCAGCGCCCCGGTAAATCTGCCCGCCCCGCAACCTCACCTCTTGCAACCCTTACAATCGAGCAACCTCGAATACTTGATCGGCCAGCAGTTGCAGATTATGTCGCGACACCTAGAATTGTTAGGTGGCGGTGTTCCCGCGCAGCCGGCACCGACAGCCATACCTCAAATGGTGCAGCCCCCCGCACCGACTCAAAATACCGCACCATCTAACGGTAGGGGCAGTGCCCCCGTGCCTGCCCCCGCACCTGCACCATCCACCGAACCCACCGCCGAACCCAAAAAAGTATTCGGCGCGGCCGCCCGCATCGATACATCCGATCGCGGTGCCTTAACTCCATCGCAAAAATCATATTTAGAAACATTTGTCAAGCGGTACACGGCGCGAACCCAAAAATCGAAACAGTACGCTCAGACTCACCGCCACCACCTCGCCGATCCGCGAGTAGTTTCGGGGTTTAACCGCACGATGAAAGAGTTGGTTTATCCAATTGTCACAGTGCGATCGTCCGGTTCCAAACTTTGGGATAAAGACGATAACGAATATGTCGATTTAACCAACGGTTTCGGGTCGAACTTTTTCGGATATTCAGCGCCATTTATCACAGAAGCGATCGCCGCCCAAATGCAATTAGGCTTTGAAATCGGGCCACAAACACCGCTAGCCGGGGAAGTCGCCGAGCTCGTGTGCGAAATGACCAAGCACGATCGTGCCGCCTTCTGCAACACCGGTTCCGAGGCAGTGTTGGGCGCAATGCGGCTGGCCCGCACCGTCACCGGCAAGAGTACGATCGTCACGTTTACCGGAGACTATCACGGAAATTTCGACGAAGTAATCGTGCGCGGCACCAAAAAACTGCGATCGCTCCCAGCAGCACCGGGAATTCCCCAATCCGCCGTTGACAATACCCTGATCCTCGACTACGGCGAACCCGAATCCCTGGAAATCCTCAAAGCGCGGGCGGGCGAGTTCGCAGCCATCATGGTAGAACCCGTACAAAGCCGCCGCCCCGACTGGCAACCGCGAGAATTCCTCCACGAAGTGCGACGAATTACCGAACAAGCCGGTTGCGCCTTCATTATGGACGAAGTGATTACCGGGTTCCGAGTCGCACCGGGCGGCGCTCAAGAATACTTCGGCGTACAAGCAGATATTGGTACCTACGGCAAAGTCGTCGGCGGGGGGATGCCAATTGGGGTAATTGCGGGCAAATCCGCCTGGATGGACGCATTAGATGGCGGATTTTGGCAATTCGGAGACGACTCTTTCCCCGAAGTAGGCGTTACTTATTTTGCCGGAACTTTTGTGCGCCACCCGCTGACATTAGCAGCCGCCAAAGCATCCCTCGAATATTTGAAACGGGGCGGGCCTTCATTGCAGCGCGATCTCAATGCCAAAACCGACAAATTAGTTGCAGAATTGAACGCCATGTTCGATCGCCAGCAAGCACCTTTCACGGTTAAAAACTTTGGTTCCCTGTTCAAAATCACCTACCCCCAAGAGTTTACTCACGGAGAATTGCTCTTCTACTCGCTGCGAGAAAAAGGAATTCACATTTGGGATCACCGCCCTTGTTTTCTGACGCTAGCGCATTCCGACGCAGACATTGCTTTTGTTAAAGAAGCATTTAAGCAAAGTATTGCCGAATTGCAGTCAGCCGGATTTTTTCCCGGTGGATCTGGGGAAACTGTGAGGGCGATCGAATTCCACAATCACAGTAATATTAATGGAGGAAAATCATCAACTGCTTTCGCCCAAAATGCTCCCATAGCAGGTGCAAAATTAGGGCGAGATCCTAACGGTAATCCCGCTTGGTACGTAGCAGATCCAGAGCGCCCCGGCAAACATTTACAAGTAGGAGAAAGCTTTTCATGAGACCTAAAAACTGATTAAACCACAGAGAACGCAGAGCAAACAGAGAAAAAGGAGAGAAATTCATCATGACAATGCTCCCGAAATTAATACTCCTGCTATCCTCTCCCTCCTCCCTCTGCGCCCTCTGCGCCCTCTGCGGTTAAAAAACATTATCTAGACACTTATTTTACCGTTAAGTAATATACCATGAAAACAACCACAGATATACCAAAACTAACTGCTGTAGACTTCGATCCCTTCGCCCTGGGAGAACTTTTTGCTTGCGTACCCCCCACGGAAGCGCAGAAAGAAATCTGGATTGCCGTGCAAATGGGAAATGAGGCAAATTGTGCTTACAACGAATCGATGTGTTTACGATTGCAAGGAAACCTCGATCTTGAATCTCTGCGATTTTCCATTCAGGAATTAGTGCAGCGACACGATACGCTGCGGGCAACATTTAGCCCTGACGGATCGACTCTTTGCGTTGCTGCGTCGATCGCCCTCGATATTCCAATGATCGACTTGTCCGTTTTGGAAGAGCGCGATCGCGAATCGAAATTAGCTTATTTGCGCCACGAAGAAGTCTATCGCCCATTCAACCTAGTCCGCGGGCCGCTTTTTCGCAGTCAAATTATTAAGCTACAAGAACAGGAACACATCGTTATTATCACCTGTCACCACATTATTTGTGATGGCTGGTCTTGGGGCATATTATTGCCCGATTTGGGAGCAATTTACTCTGCCAAAAAGCAAGGATTAGCCGCCAATCTTCCCCATCCAGAAAGTTTTACAGAATACGCAATCTTACAAGAAGCACAGTCAACAAGCACCGAAGTTATTGATGCAGAAAACTATTGGTTAAAACATTTTTCTGACACAAGTCCGGTGGTGGATTTGCCTACAGACAGACCGCGGCCAGCTTTGAGAACTTACAATGCTTCGCGGGAAGATTGGGAACTCAATCCCGATTTAGTTGCTAACCTCAAACGCCTGGGGAAAAAAGCAGGTTGCAGTTTTTTTACAACTCTCTTTGCTGGTTTTGAAGCATTTATGTACCGCTTGTCCGGTCAAGAGGATTTGATTGTCGGGATGCCGTCAGCCGGACAGTTGTTTGGCGGGCAAGAAAAACTTGCCGGACACTGCGTCAGCTTGTTGCCGATCCGCAGCCAAATTAACGGTGAGCAATCTTTTATCGATTATTTACGATCGCGCCGGAAAGCGATTTTAGATGCCTGCGACAGGCAGCAAATAACCTTCGGAACCCTGGTCAAAAAACTAGCCTTAGCCAGAGATTTAAGCCGCATTCCGCTAGTTCCGGTAACTTTCAATCTGGATGTACAGCTTACGGAATCACAACTTAATTTTCCAGATTTTAAAGCTGAAGCTTTCTCAAATCCCAGAACTTGCGAAAATTTTGAATTGGCGGTGAATGCTAGCGAAACCAAAGAAAAATTGGTGCTGGAATGCCAGTACAATACCAATTTGTTTGATGCCGACACCGTGCGCCGTCACCTAGCAGAATTCGAGCAATTATTACTCAGTATCGTTGCCGATCCTACGCAACCTTTATGGCAATTGCCCCTGTTGCCAGCAGCAGAACAGCAATTGCTAACTACCTGGAACAATACACAGAAACCATATCCCGAAAACCAATGCCTTCACCAGTTATTTGAAGCGCAAGTAGAACGCACTCCAGAAGCAGTGGCACTGGTATTTGGTACCGGGCGGCTGACTTATCGGGAGTTAAATACCAAGGCCAATCAACTAGCACACTATTTACAAAAATTGGGAGTTGGGCCAGATGTTTTAGTGGGTATCTGTCTGGAACGTTCTCTGGATCTGATTGTCGCACTATTCGGAATTCTCAAAGCCGGTGGTGCTTATGTACCTTTAGACCCAGCATATCCTCAAGAACGCATTGAGTTTATGCTCTCGGATGCCCAAGTGGCAGTGCTGCTGACTCAGGAGAAATTGTTGGCAGAACTTCCTAAATCGGATGCTCATCCAGTCTGTCTGGACAAAGATGGGAATGCGATCGCAGATCAGAAATCAGAAAACCCGATCGATCACTGTTCGCCCGCCAATTTAGTCTACATTCTTTATACCAGTGGCTCAACAGGCAGACCCAAAGGAGTAGCGATCGAACACCACAGTCCAGTTGCTCTAGTAGATTGGGCGCAAACAGTCTTTACACCAGAACAATTGACCGGCGTTTTAGCTTCTACCTCGATCTGCTTTGATCTCTCAGTCTTCGAGATATTTCTGCCACTGAGTTGTGGTGGCAAAGTCATCCTCGCTGAAAATGCTTTGCACCTACCCACTTTACCTGCGGCTGGGGAAGTTACGCTGATTAATACAGTACCGACGGCGATCGCAGAATTGCTGAAAATGGGTATCCCAAAACAAGTTAACACCGTCAATCTCGCCGGCGAACCCCTCAGCAATCAACTGGCCCAGCAGCTTTACCAGCAAAACATCCAGTACGTCTTTAATCTCTACGGGCCTTCGGAAGACACCACCTACTCGACTTATGCCTTAGTCGAAATCGGCACCAATAAATCTCCTGCCATCGGCAAACCTATTGCTAATACCCAAATTTACATTCTCGATAGTCATTTGCAACAGGTTCCTATTGGTAGCAGTGGCGAAATCTACATCAGTGGTGCTGGGTTAGCCAGATGTTATCTCAATCGCCCTGATTTGACTGCCGAAAAATTTATTCCTAATCCGATTGGTGAAAAATTTCACACTACCAATCGAGTTTACAAAACAGGCGATTTAGGTCGCTATTTGCCTGACGGGAATATTGAGTACATTGGACGTATTGACAATCAAGTAAAAATTCGTGGCTTCCGCATAGAATTGGGTGAAATTGAAGCAGTGCTGGCAGATCAGCAGCTAGTCAAAACTGTGGCAGTGATTGCTAGAGAAGACCGCCCAGGCGATCGGCGACTTGTTGCTTATTTGGTGCTGAATCAAACTAATGTTAATAATGACGAAAAACAGGCTTTTGTGCAGTCGTGGCGCAATGCGGTTCAGCAGAAATTGCCAGAATATATGATGCCTGCGGCTTTTGTGATTCTGGAGTCGATGCCCCTGACGCCGAATGGCAAAGTAGACCGCCGCGCTTTGCCCGCAGCACCCTCTACTTTAGAAACAGAAACAGAAAGCAGTTTTGTGGCACCGAGCAATTCTGTAGAAGAGGCGATCGCTAGCATTTGGTGCGAAGTTATGGGGATTGAGCGCATTGGCATTCACCAAAATTTCTTTGAATTAGGCGGACACTCACTAATGGCAGGACAGATCGTCTTCCGCCTCGGCAATCAGTTGTCGGTAGATTTGTCACTCCGCACTTTATTTCTAGCCCCAACCATAGCAGGTTTAGCCACAGAAGTTAGCAAACAGTTAAGGGGTTCAGATTCTGAGGAAACTTCATCGCCTTTACCATCGGTTGTCCGACGGCAGGAATTTCCTCTGTCTTTTGCTCAACAGAGAATGTGGTTCCTACACCAACTGGATCCGGAAAGTGGTTTGTATAATATACCCATCGCTCTGTACCTGGTCGGACCGCTTCAGATAGCTACCCTGGAGCAAAGTTTAATGGAAATAGTGCGCCGTCATGAGAGTCTCCGCACGACTTTTCCTTCTGTGGATGGTGATCCTGTGCAACTGATCGCTCCCACTCTCACAGTAACTTTGTCGGTAATAGATTTGCAGGCACTACCGATAGTTAAGCAGGATGCTGAAGTGCAGCGGTTAGCGCTAGCAGAAGCTAATTATACTTTTGACCTGACACAGTTACCTTTGGTGCGATCGACTCTACTGCAACTGGGCCCAGAATCTCATGTCTTGTTGGTGACATTCCACCACATTGTGTTTGACGGTTGGTCAATTGGGGTGTTGATGCAAGAGTTAAGCACACTCTACATTGCTTGGAGTACAGGTCAACCTTCTCCCTTACCGGAACTGCCCCTCCAATATGCCGACTTCGCTTGCTGGCAGCGTCAGTGGGCGACGGAAAGTGTAATGGAAACTCAACTTCGCTACTGGAAGCAACAGTTGTCAGGATGTCCGGCGCTGTTGCAGCTTCCCACTGACCGACCGCGCCCTTCTGTGCAAAGGTTCCGAGGTCGCACTGAACTGTTTCAGGTCAATCCCGAACTGGCTGGGCGATTGAACATTTTGAGTCAGCAATCAGGGGCGACTCTGTTTATGACGCTGTTATCAGTTTTCGCAATTTTATTGTCACGCTACAGCGGTCAGGAAAATGTTGTGATTGGTTCCCCCATTGCGAACCGCACTCGCGGTGATATTGAATCGTTGATTGGGTTTTTTGTGAATACTTTGGCATTGCGGATTGATGTGTCGGGGAATCCTACCTTTGCAGAATTGATTGAGCGAGTGCGGGACGTGGCTTTAGATGCTTATACTTATCAAGATTTGCCTTTTGAGCGAGTTGTGGCCCAATTGCAACCCGACAGGAATGCCAGTTATCATCCTCTGTTCCAGGTAATGTTTGTTTTGCAAAATGCTCCGACGGAACAATTGCAGTTGCCGGGTGTGGTTGTGACTGCTTTGGAGATTGAGACTGTGACGTCGAAGTTTGATTTGCTTCTGTCGTTGGAAGAGGGCGCGGCGGGTCTCAAGGGGTTGCTGGAATATAATACGGATTTGTTTGATACCCCAACCATGACTCGGATGGTGGGACATTTTCAAATTTTACTGGAGGCTCTTGCTACCAATCCACGGCGGCGAATTTCGGAGTTGCCTTTGCTGTCAGCAGCGGAGCAACAGCAGTTGCTAGTGGATTGGAATCACACGGACACAAATTATCCTCAAGATGCTTGTATACATGAGTTATTTGAGGCTCAAGCAGAGCAAACTCCTGATGCTGTAGCCTTAGTTTTTGGCGAACAACAGTTAACTTACCAACAGCTAAATTGTCGGGCCAATCAACTCGCCCATTACTTGCAAACTTTGGGGGCTGGGCCGGAAGTTTTAATCGGTGTTTGTTTCGATCGCTCTTTGGACGCGATCGTCTCGCTTTTAGCTGTTCTCAAAGCCGGCTCTGCTTACTTGCCTTTAGATCCAGCCTATCCCCAAGACCGTCTGGAATTCATGCTGTCAGATGCCGCCCTATCGGTGCTGTTAACTCAACAGCATTTAACAGAAAAGCTGCCCGATACTGAAGCAAAAATAGTTTGTTTGGAGCAGGTGCGGGAGGAAATAAACGCACAAAGTGAGGACAATCTTGCCCATCTCGCGCAGGCGGAAAATCTGGCTTATGTCATGTATACTTCCGGTTCCACAGGCAAACCAAAAGGCGTTTGCGTAGTCCACCGTGGGGTAGTGCGGTTAGTTAAAAACACCGATTATGCGAGCTTCAGCGCCGCCGAAGTCTTCCTGCAACTGGCTCCGATTTCCTTTGACGCTTCGACGCTGGAAATTTGGGGGGCGCTGCTTAACGGGGCGCAACTGGTTGTCTTTCCCCCAGGAACTCCATCTTTAGCAGAGCTGGGAGAGGCGATCGGTTTATATAAAGTGACAATTTTGTGGCTGACCGCCGGACTGTTTCACTTGATGGTAGACGAGCGGATTGAGGATTTAAAGGGCTTACGTCTACTGTTGGCTGGCGGCGATGTTTTATCTGTTACCCACGTCCAGAAATTGCTGAGAGAGGCTCCAAACTGCCAATTAATTAACGGTTACGGGCCGACAGAAAATACGACTTTTACTTGCTGTTTTGCGATCGCCCGTGACAGTCAAATTAGCAATTCGGTGCCGATCGGCAGACCGATCGCCAATACTCAAGTTTACATACTCGATCGCCATTTGCAGCCAGTGCCGATCGGCGTTCCGGGCGAGTTGTATGCAGGCGGTGCAGGCTTAGCCAGAGGCTACCTCAACCACCCGGATTTAACAGCCGAAAGATTCATTCCAAATCCTTTGATCGCCAACCAAGAAGATGGATGGAAAAATGCCGAAGAGCGATCGGTTTCAAGCCTTCTTCCTTCTGCAAATCACCTTTACAAAACAGGGGATTTAGCCCGCTATCTGCCCGATGGTAACATCGAGTATTTGGGACGCATTGACAATCAAGTAAAGATTCGCGGCTTCCGCATTGAAATAGGAGAAATTGAGGCCGTACTGGCTGGACATTTAGATGTGAGTCAAGTGTCTGTGGCAGTTCAGTTAGATGCTTCAGGGAATAAATGTCTCGCAGCTTATGTAGTCCCAGGCCCAGGCAAAATTCTCGCCGCCAATACCCTGCGGAGTTTCCTGCAAAAAAGACTGCCAGACTACATGATACCCGCTGGGTTTGTGTTCCTCGACGCTTTGCCCTTGAACCCCAACGGCAAAGTTGACCGCCACGCTTTGGCAAGTCAAAAGTGGCAATCTGCCAGCGTTGCACCCGATCAAACAATTGCTGTTGCCCCCCGGGACAAATTAGAACTCCAAGTGAAGCAAATTTGGGAACAAGTTTTAGGGATCAATTCAGTTGGCATCCGGGACAATTTCTTCGAGATAGGAGGGCATTCGCTGTTAGCAGCGCGTTTGTTAGCTGAAGTTGAAAAAGTATTCGGCAAAAAACTGCCACTATCTGCAATTTTCCAATCGCCAACAGTCGAACAATTGGCTGATATTCTCCGCGAACCGGAATGGTCGTCTCCCTCTCCGTCAATGGTAGTGATTCAACCGGGAACAGGGAGTTACAAACCTCCTCTTTTCTGCATTCACGTACTCGGTAGGGGATTGGAATTTTACCGTCCTTTACTGAATCATTTGGAGCAATCGCAGGCTATTTTGGGACTGTCTACCCAGATTATGGATGAAAATCTGGCTCCCCCAAATCGAGTTGAGGAATTGGCAGCTTATTACATCAAAGAAATGCAAGTTTTCCAGCCGCACGGGCCTTATTTTATGTTAGGAGTATCTTTTGGTGGGACAGTAGCTTTTGAGATAGCTAGGCAACTTGATGCCAAAGGTGAAAAGGTAGCTTTGCTGGGATTGTTGGATACCTACGGCCCGGATGCTTTTAAAAATTTGCCTCAAGTAAAGCGCGGTCAACGGGCGATGAAAGTTTTACACATGACTCCCGGTGTATTTCTGCGAAAAACTCAGAGCAATCTGGCGGGAAAAGTCGAAAGTATTACTAATCAAATATGGAGGATTTCTTCTAAGTTTTACCAAGCGATCGGCCGTCCCTTGCCGATCGAGCTGGAAAACTTCACTCATCGAGAACTCAATGAAGAGGCATTGAGACACTATGTAGCAGGAGTTTACTCGGGTGGAGCGACTATCTTCAAAGCGGTTGAGAGTGCCATCTTGTTTGATGCCGATCCCGCATTGGGTTGGGGCGAGGTAGTTGCTGGAGGAATAGAGATTCACGAGATCCCTAGCGACCACCTTGGGATGTTAAAAGAACCTCACGTTCGGATACTGGGGGAAAAATTGCAGGCTGCGGTCGATCGGGCTCAAGGTTAACGTTGGACAATTGACAGTTGATAGTTCACAGCAAAAACTCCGATCTAATTTTCGCTGTGAACTATCAACTATCAAATCGTTTCTGGTTGCATCGGAATGATTTAACCACAGAGGGCGCTGAGAACACAGAGGAAGATTAGAGAGAGATGAATACAGGACTATTAAGCGCGGATTTTATATGACTCGATTTTACAATTCCGATGCTACCGGATTTGATATTAATTGTTGAAATCCCCATCCTAAAAACTCGCTGTCAACTGTCAACTTTCAACTGTCAACTGTTTAACCTTCCAAGGCCGCCAAAAGACACAGCAATAAAGCCTCCGTCCACTCGACTACAGCACCGTAAGTATCCCCCGTGTGGCCGCCCAAACGGTGGTTAAACCAGGCTCCGGCAAAAATTCCGATCGCACTTCCGCCCAAAGCCATCCCCACTGCCAACAGCCACTGATCGCCCGACAAGACAACTTGCAGCACGCTCAAACTCAGCAGCAACAGCACTCCTGGGATAAAATCAAACGGAGAATAAATCGATTCTTTGTGAAAAGCTCCCTTACCCTCCGGGCGGAGATAGGGATAGCGGGCGATCGCCACCAGTTGGCCCCACCTCCCCCAACCCGCCACACCCATCAAAGCCAGCCACCGATAGTGATTCAAGTCCGAAAGAGCCGCAGTTTTCAGCAGGACGATCGCGATCGCAGCCATCGCCCCAAAAGCCCCTGTAACGCTATCCCGCATCACTTCCAGCCTGCGTACCGGGTCGGGGACAGCCAGCCCGTCCGCCGCGTCCATTGCTCCATCTAGGTGCAGCCCGCCAGTGATGGCAATGCCCAAAACTACCACCAAGGCCGATCGAGTCAGGGCAGGCATACCCAACAACTGCAACCCAAGATCTGCCAGTCCCAGCATCCCGCCAATCAAAAGCCCGATCGCCGGAGCCAAGCGAGCAATGCCCCGAAACTCCAAAGTCCAAGACATCGGCACCGGCAAACAAGTATAAAACGCGACTGCGGCTGCAATGGCAGCGCCTTGATTCCGGAAAAAGTCGATCGTAGAGCGAACCAATTTATCATCCACCATAAGATAGAAAATTTTTCATCTGATATGCAGTTGTCAATCCCTTAGCGTGTGCCAGAATTGGAGCTGTAACACCCTAGTTTTTTGGATCGGGCATTCCTCCTGTCCGAGATATTTTCCCCGGAAAACCTCTGCCGGCAGCGCTCCCGAAGCTCCGTATCTAAAATGACTAAACTGAAGATCCGCGTTTCCCTTCCCAAGAATTCTAGCTAACTCCCTGATTTCCAAGACGGGAACATACTACAACAGAGGCTTTTAATCCATGAGTCACGACCAATTGAATAACAGGGTAGTTGCTCCTTGCATCATCGATACAGGCATTGTCGTCAACAAGCGCGATATCAAAAGATTGCTGTTTGATTTAGGACGTGTCCGCTACCTTCACATCCAAGATGGCAAGATTTACAGCGAAGGCGAAGGGTACGTGCTCGAAGTCTTCGCCAACCCCCACCGTTCTACCCTGATTGCCAACCATGCGCTTTATTTGAACGTGTATAGTTTTGATTACCTAGAACTGAAACAGTCCCCTGATGAGGGTGCTTATTTTGACCTGATTCAAGACGGAAGACAGTTGCGTTTAATTCCCCTCTCCAATCCTTTGCAAGAGCAAGTCGCCCGGAATTTGGATGCTGCGGCTTTGGATGCAGTTGTCGATCAGGTACTCTCAGGGAACTGGGATCTGCAATTGGATGAGGATGATTCTCCGTTTTAATCGTCAGTCAATCGATTTTAGATTTTAGATTTTAGATTTTAGATTTACTCGAAAGATGAATCTGGGAGATTAAATTTTGGTCTAAAATTTTTGGTCATCTATGAGAGAAGTCCGGGCTTGTCTCCGTTTTTGGGCTCAGTCATGGGTTTTTTGTCTCAATCTCCATAAGAATAGGTTAGATAACAACGACTGCCCAGTAGCGGTTAACGATCGACGGAGACTAATGACTGAAGACAACGGGAGATTTTCTTTTAAATGTAAGGCTAACTGCAGCCATACTCAAGCACGTGCAGGGGTTTTTACCACTCCCCACGGTATTGTGGAAACGCCTAAATTTATGCCCGTGGGGACGCTGGCTAATGTCAAAACCTTGACCCCGGCACATCTTGAAGACGCAGGTTCTCAAATGGTTTTGGCGAATACTTATCATTTGCACTTGCAGCCGGGGGAACGAATTGTCGCAGGCGCTGGCGGATTGCACAAATTTATGGCTTGGCCGGGCCCGATTCTGACGGATTCGGGCGGCTTTCAGGTGTTTAGCTTGAGCCAAATGCGGACTATTTCTGAGAATGGGGTGACTTTTCGAGCTCCTCGCGACGGCCGCATCATTAATTTAACGCCGGAAAAGTCGATCGAGATTCAGAACGAGTTAGGCGCTGACGTGATTATGGCCTTTGATGAGTGTCCACCTTACCCCGCTACACGGGACGAGGTGGAGGCGGCGACAAATCGCACTTACCGCTGGCTGCAGCGCTGTATGCAGGCTCACTCGCGCCCGGATCAAGCTTTGTTCGGCATCGTGCAGGGGGGTGTTTTCCCCGATTTGCGATCGCGCGCGGCGAACCAGTTGGTAGACTTAGATTTGCCCGGTTATGCGATCGGCGGGGTTAGCGTCGGGGAATCGGGGGATTTGATCGCAGAGATTGTGAGAGTTACTGCGCCCCTGTTGCCGGCAAATAAACCTCGTTATTTGATGGGAATTGGCACCTATCGGGAAATGGCGCTGGCTGTAGCTAGTGGTGTAGATATGTTTGACTGCGTGATTCCAACTCGGCTGGGCCGCCACGGGACGGCTTTTGTGCGCGGGGAACGCTGGAATTTGAAAAATGCTCGGTTTCGGGAGGATTTTGCTCCCCTGGATGAGTCTTGTCCTTGCTATACCTGCCAAAAATTCAGTCGGGCTTATTTGGCCCATTTGGCGCGGGCTAAGGAAGCACTCAGCTATACTTTGCTGGCGCTGCACAACGTCACGGAGTTGATTCGCTTTACGGGGAGGATGCGGGAGGCGATTTTGGCCGATCGATTTACCGAAGAGTTTGCCTACTGGCTGACACCGAGTGTCGATCGATAATGATTGCCTTGGGTGAAGATATGCGACAATTATGAAAATTCTGTTGGATAGGTAGGTTGATTCATGGAAGCTGCATTACTCTTAGCAAAACTGCCCGAAGCTTATTCGATTTTTGAGCCTTTGGTTAATGTTTTGCCGGTCATTCCCGTATTTTTCTTGCTGCTGGCTTTTGTTTGGCAGGCGGCTGTCGGATTTAGATAAGTTTGATTTCCTCAAAAGCAGGGGCAATTCACACATTGCCCCTGCTTTTAGCTATTAAGTTTTGTTTCGTTGTTTTTTCTGACTTCAGCTACCGCCGATCGCACTTTTGAATGCCGGTCTTTCTGAGATCCGCTTGATGTAATCTACAACGGCCGGATAAGCACTGAGGTCTAGTTTTAGCATCATCGGAATGTAGGCTAAAATTGACCCGACTGCTGCGTCGGCGACGCCAAATTCATCACCCATTAAAAACGGCTGTTTCTCGAAGATTTCATTTAACGGTTTTAACAACTTGGGAGTTTCGCGATCGCGACTTGCTTCTGTAAATATTCCCGGCCCGAGGGTAGCGTTAGCAAACATGATCCACTGCACGATTTGAGCTTGCTGCTCCAAAGTGTCTGGCATTTTACCATATTTTTGAGCTAAATACAGCAGAATTGCGCCGGATTCCCAAAGTTTAAAATCTCCGTCGGCGATCGCGGGTACTTTGCCGATCGGGTTAATTTCGAGATACTCTGGCTGCAAGTGTGCCCCTGCTTGCATATCCAGCATGACGAATTCGTAGGGAACCGCTATTTCTTCTAGATACCACTGGACTATTGACGCCCTGCTGCGGGCTCCGCCATAAAGTTTCAGCACGGAATTTTTATCCTTTAACGCAATATTGCTGTTATAGCATTTTTGGTCAACCATCAACCATCAACTGTCAACTATCAACTGACAACTGTCAACTGTCAACTGTCAACTGACTAATGGCACTTCTGTCAAGTGCAGAAACAAGATTCTGCTGCCAATAAAAATCAAAATTGCTCCGCCCAAAATCTCAATCTTATTAGCAAACAAGTTGCCGCACTTGTGCCCGATAAACACGCCTGCAAAGGCTAAAAAGAAAGTAATAAATCCGATCGCAGTCACCGCAAGAACAATAGAATCTTTCAGGACAGCAAATCCGAGGCCAACTGCGAGGGCATCGATACTCGTCGCTACCGACAGCGTTATCAAAGTCCCTGTATCTAAGGGATTGAACTTTTTCTCGCTTTCTTCGCTTTGCAGCGATTCATAAATCATTCTCCCGCCAATGAAACTCAAAAGTCCAAAAGCTATCCAATGGTCGATCGGTGTTATCCAAAAACTAAAACTAAGACCGATCAACCATCCTAGGACGGGCATTAAAGCTTGAAAACCTCCGAAAAATAAGGCAATTTTTAAAGCTTTATTCACCTTCATGTGTTTGATTGCTAAACCGCTGGAAACAGCGACAGCAAAAGCATCTGCTGCTAGTCCCAAGGAAAGTAAGATGGTAGTGGCTGCATCCATTTTTGTAAAGTGTTCGGTGTTATAAACAAAGTGTTCCTCTTGACAATTTTAGTTTACACTAAACTTTGATAATATTGCGTTTTTATCATAATTTTTTCATTTTATTCTCACATTTATTTCACAATTGGCCAGGGTTGAAAAAATCTGTGCTTAGCTGTATTATGTAAAAGATTATTTATCAACTAGCACAATTAACGATGCCGCAATCTAGATTGTACCAGCCACTGCTGCTCAGGTTACTGCACGGTGTTAATGCTGCGATCGCCCTTTTAGCAATTTTGAGCGCATTTGTGGTTTACAACACCTACGATGGGCGGTTTGGCAAAGTACCCGTGCCTGAGATTGCAGATATTATCGGGATTCACGGCACTTTTGGCAAGATGTTGCTGTTAGGAATAATGCCGGCTTTTGCATTGTATAGTTTCCACGCAGGTCAAAAACGCTTGGTGCAGCCGGATTCTTTTGGGAAACTAACGCAGTTGGGAAAACCGATTTGGTGGTACAGTTTGCACCGGATTGTGAATACGTTGATGTTGCTGGCACTGACTTGGGCGATCGCTTCTGGCAGTATGGTTAAGGAAGAATGGCTGCCGGCTGGGGAATTGACGCAGGTTTGGTATTATTTACACGCTTCTGGTTGGGTGGTATTGGTATTTTGTCTGGCAATGCACTTGTTGATGAGTGCGAAGGTGGGGGGTTTGCCGCTAATTTTGTCGATGTTTGATGCCGCATATCGCCCGGAAGATTCGCCGACTGCTTGGTGGAAGAAAATTCGCTCTTTGGTTGATCGCTCTTAATGTGAAAATGCTTAATTTGAAAATGAACAGAAATATTTTATTAATTGTTGGGGAAGTCTTGGTAATGGGAGGCTGGTTGTTTGCTGTGGTTGCACCTTTATTATTTCCCTAATCCTATCCTATCAATTTTTGTTAACAAATGATCATTAGCTTTGTAGTGAGGAATTCAGCCCTCTTTTTTATGACGACTAAAGTCCTCACTACAAATCGAAATTAAGCTTTTCGCGCTGCTTGCTAGCAAGATTTGCGACGGGTTTCCCTGGTGGCAAAATGCGATATCAAAAGATCGGCAATTTTACCATAAACTCAGCACCGCCCCCAGTTTGAGATTTAATTTTAGGTTGCACTGGAGATTCAACTGTAAGGCGGCCGCCGTGCAATTCTACAATAATTTTATAGCAAACCGACAACTCCAGCCCTGCAAAATTTTTAAAGGATTTAGTATGGCACTGGTCAAATATTCTGGGTTGAATTTCCGGTGGAATTATAGATCCATTGTGGGCGATCGATACAACAATAAATCTGCCTGTATATTCCTCGACAATATCGGTTTTGATTGTAATAATTTGAGCCGAGTTATCAATACTTTTAACTGCATCTATAGCATTGCTGATTAGGCTCGCGAATACCTGGCTCAGTTGACCGGGATAACACAAAATTGGTGGCAGGTTGTGGTACTCCTTGACTACTAATATTTTTTGCTCCAGCCGGCTCGCTAGCAACAGCAAAATATTGTCGATACTTTCATTTAGGTTGGCGTGTTCTTTGTTGGCTTCGTCAGGAAGTGAAAATTTTCGCAAAGCCAGGACTATCTGGCGAATGCCATCGGCTCCTGTTTTCAAAAAATTGAGGATTTGCGGCAACTCTTGGCTGATAAAATCTAAGTCGCAAGTCTCTATTTTTTTGGCAATTCTTGGCACAGGTTCGGGATATTGTTCTCGATAGAGGCGAATTATATGGAGCAAATCTTTGATATAATCGTTGAGGTGAATCAGGCGGCCGTAAATAAAGTTAATCGGGTTATTAATTTGCTGGGCAACTTCGGCGGCTAGTTGACCCACTATTGTAATTTTTTCGCTTTGTACTAAATGCTCTTCGGTGATTCTGAGTTTGGCTAATACTTCTTCCAAAAGTTTGAGTTCTTCTTGAATTTGCCCTTGGAGTTGGGATTGGGAAATTGCGATCGCCAGCGAGTCTGCAATTGCTTCCAAAACTTCCACTTCGTCGGGAGTCGCAAACCGCCGATTTGCACAGGCGAACAGATATCCCAGCCGATGATTCTGAGTTAGTACGGGTACTGCTGCGTAGTGACTATTTGTGAGTTCGATATGGGCGTGTTCCTCAGACGCTGTGGCATCCGGGGCGGCCGTTTTATGTAGCAGTATCGTTTCGCAGCGGTGAAGCCGTGCAGCTAAATCTCCAGAAGGCTCACCTGGAACACCAAAGATTCCCAAACCCGCCGGCAAACCTTCCCGGCAATATTCCCAGCCAAATTCTAAAGTATCTTGTCGGGGGTCGTACCATGCGAAAATTGCTCGATCAAGCTTCAGTAAAGTACCGAGTTCGTCTACTGTAGTTTGGAGGATGCGATCGAGGTGCAAGGAAGCGCGAATGCGGCCGGTCAAGCGGTGGAGAAGGCCTTCTGTGCGACTGCGAATGCAATTTAGGGCAAACAGCTTGAGCGCCACAATTGCTGCCAAAATAGCTGCGGCGGCAAGTACGCCGGCGGCTACTGCTAGTATCTTGAAAGGAAAAAGTTCTTTTTCGAGATTGTCGCGGGGAATTACGAGGGCGATCGACCATTCAGCTTGTTCTAAAGGAAGATAGGCAACATAAACTCTGGCGTCGTTGATTTGAGTCAGCACAATGCCCGTTTTTTGATAAACCATCTCCCGGGCTACATTTGCCAAATTAGCATCTGCGGACTCTAAAAGACTGGGAGCAGAATTGTCGATATTTCCGATTAATCGAGCGTCGGGATGCACAATCGGCACTCCTTGAGAATTGAGAACAAAAGCGTAAGTCCCAGGGCCATATTCCAGATTTCTTACTACTTGGGCAATTCGGTCGATGCTAATGACGCCGTTCATTACTCCGATCGGCTTTTGTGCTGTTTTATCAATAGAATTTGCCGAATTTGACCACACCGGACCCGAAATGGGAACAATACTTTGTCCTTTGAGCGTTCGAGAAATGGTAGGATCTGAAACATAGACTTCCCCAGCCATTGCCTTTTTAAAGTGTTGGCGGTCGCTCACATTAATCAACGCTCTGCCGACTTTTGTGGTGAAATAAGAACCGTCGGGTTCAATTAATGCGAAGTGCTGGAATTCTTGCAGTCGATTTACTTCGGATTTTAAATAAGGCTCTGCCACTGACCAATTCATCGAACGAACGGGAGTAGTGTTGGCGAGGATTTCGATCTCAGCCTTTCTAGTGCCGAGCCAGCGATCGATCTTGTTAGCCCGCTCCCTAACTTCTAACAAAGCATTTCGCTCGCTTTTGGTGATAATCAAGCGGTGAACGCTTTGATAGCTAATACAACCAGTGATGCTAGCTGCCAGAACTGTTCCCCCCAAAATTAAGAGCGCAGTTTGGTACCCAAGATGGTATTCGCCCTTTAATCCCGCTGGCAATAGTCGAGTTAATTTCCACCACTTTACTCTCGCAAAGCTTCCCATGGTTTGACCAATTTGTGAGATTGAAATCCTTAGCTCACCTACGATCTACTCGCCCGCCGGCCAGTAGTCTTAAACTACTAGCATTCAATAATTGCGGGGATTTTTTCATTTTTTCCCGCCGAGCGGCTCCTATCGTTTCCGGTTGCACTCCTTATGATATAAAGGACAGGGCAGTGCCGTTTCCCTACCCAGATTAATTGTAGGGACACGGCGCTACCGTGTCCTGGCGGTGGGTAATATTAATTCTGATGATATCCGATTTGATATCACTTTCTTAAACAGGAATAATATCATACCACATTTTTGACAAATTAAAAACTTTTATCAACTACTTAATTATTTTTTACAGTTGTTAATAATTGATGTTATTTAGGTGATGTGAGCAGTAGACATTTTAGGTTGAGATGTTTGGTGTGTGTCTTAATCAATAGTCCAGACTGTTTTTAGTTCCTACTCTGAAACCATAGCTCTTCCGTTGATAGTTCGATTGCCGAATTGCCTTGAAACCCTTATTATGCGGTTGTTAACAGTTGACAGTTGACAGTTGACTTCGGAGTGCGAAGTTTTTAGGCAGGGGATTTAAGCCCCTGCCTAAAAACAATCCACCTAAAGGTGGGGGCTTAAATCCCCTGTGCTTTGGCAATCAAAAACTGTCCGCAGTATTGCTTAGGAGCGCGAATTAAATAACTTACAATTTTAATTGTTATTGTGGGATGGGCGTTTCGCCAGTCCAAAAAGGACGGGCGGGACGCCCATCCCACAAACTTGTGGAAGTTATTTAATTCTCATTCCTTAGTAACGAAATATTAAAAATTTTCCCTTCATTATTAATGAAGGAAAAATTTGTTAAATCTTTAATTTACATCTCAATAATCAAAACTATTTTCGGTGCATCCGCTGGCTGAGGCACTGCTAAATTGCCCCAGTTGCGGGATTTGTTTAAAGAACCTTGTGAGTGTGTTCGTGCTGTTTCACATTGTCTTCAGTGCGAATGACGCGCTCGGAGTTGAGCACTCTTTTGCGTTCTAAGGAATAAGTAAAGTCGTTGCGAACTGTTCCCAAGGGAATGTGAACTTGGGCTTGGGGGCGAATTTTGTAAGTGCGGGCTGCGGCGATCGCCCGAAAGCCAAATTCTTCGCTAAACTGGGCTGATGTCGGGAATTCTGGCAACATTTTGGGTGTTTCGCCGTCGAGCACTGCTCCCAAAGTCGTCCCGCAAATCATTAAATAAGATGTGGGAATTCCCTTCAAAATTGCTTCTAAAGCTGCTGAGGGAATAGCTTCGATTACTTGCACTTCAAAAACTTCGCCTTCTTCTTTGATGAAGCAGGTAGCTACACCGACTGCTATGTAGTCGTCGGTGCAGAGATCGGGAGCGTTGGGGTAAACTGTGGCAGTCGTCATAAGAAAAGCTTGGTAGTGTGGAAACCGGGAACGAGAAATTATATCATTTCCGGTTACACCGGAATGATGTTGACTGTTCACTGTTGACTGTTGACGCCGTGAACAGTCAACAGTCAACTCGAATTTACTATTCCGATGCTAACGGATTTGATATTAAGCGATTTTAGATTTTAGATTTATTGCACGGTTTTTTTCGGGAATTTTACGTGAAAAATCTCAAATCGGCTGTTCTAAACCTAAAATTTTTTGGTTAAGCTCCAAGGAGCCGATCGCACGAGTGTGTCGATCGTACCACATCAAGGTAGATGCCGGATAATCCGGCAAGGATTCCCCGCCGCCACGACGTTTGCGGGAATATCTTTGACAACAACACTGCCTGCGCCGATCGTGCTATTGTCGCCAATAGTGACTCCTGGACAAATAATACTGCCACCACCAATCCAAACATTATTGCCAATATTAATTTCCGCGGCGAGTTCTCGGCCAGAAAGTCTAACTTCCGGGTCTGTGGGGTGAAGAGCGGTGTAAATTTGTACGTTGGGCCCACACAGCAAATTCTCGCCAATGTTAACTCGATTGCAGTCGAGAATCACGCAGCCAAAATTCATATACAATCCGTTTCCAGCATAAATATTGCTGCCATAGTCGCAGTAGAAAGGCGGCTCGATTTCAACTTTTTGCCCAACTGCACCGAACAATTCTGCGAGAATTTCTAACCGTTTCTCTGGCTCGTCTTCGCGGGTAGAATTGTAGGTTCTGGCGAGGCGGCGGGCTCGCTGGCGCTCTAAAATTAATTGCTCATCAGCAGCTAAATACAATTCGCCTGCGAGCATTTTTTGTTTTTCGGTTTTTTCCACAGTTTTTTCCACGGTAAGAATCAGCGGTTGAAACCGCTACTTCACCAACGAACTTCCTCTCTAAGAGACTGAAGAATAATGTAGGGTGCGTAAGGGCGCACCTTACCGCTATAATTAGCGCGTCAGATCATTTTTTGATGTGGCCACATACATTTAGGGTTCAGGTTTTGACTGCAAACAAACAGCTAAATCCAGATTGGCTAATTGCTCAAAAGCTCGATCGATAGATCCTTTTCCCCGCAAAAAACCAGTATTTGCACCGGGACAAATATACTGTAAAGTTTCCGGCGAAAATCGATCGATAATTGACTTCACGCTGTTAATTTGCCGGGGCCAGTGAAAAGTTTTTGCCGTCCACAGCGGTACTGGGGCTGCTTCTCGGTTGGGGAGCAAGTGCCTACCCGAAAACAGCACTCCACCGCTGCCACTATCATAAAGGCAAGAGGAACCAGGAGAATGGCCAGGAGTCCAAAATGCTTTGATTCTATCGCTCACAACAAATTCTCGCTCAAAAACCGTCACCTTCAAACCCGGCAGTAAATAAGCTTCCTGTTCTTGAATCAGGATCTCGCACCCCGTGGCTTCCTGAATCTCCCGCGCCTTGGCGATAGCGCCACGGTGGCTGAGAAACAGCAGTCGCACGCCGCCGTGTTCCCGCAAAAATGTTTGGTTAATCTCATCCCAAGCGGGACAATCCACCAGGATGTTAGTTTGGTTTTCTACAATGAAATAGGCTGTTGCACCCAGAGTTTCCCGGTTAGGCGGGAAAGCAAGGATATTGTCGAGCACGGGCCTGGGTTGTTTGGAGACTAAACTCTGTTGTTTCAAGGAAGTATTTCAGAAGGGAATGGGATAAATATTATGTTCTTTTTACTATGGTTGTTCGTATTGGGGCTGATATCGTACTACTTGTTGCAGAACGGCACCAGCCGCATCACCAGGACTCCGATATGGCTGCTGTGGCTGGTAATGATGGCGCCCGCGCTGATTTGGGGTGGTTGGATTTTAGTTTACGGTAGCAGCAAAACTGTACCGCCGGAGTTGGTAATTATACCTTTTCTGGTTTGCCCTTTTTTGTATTGGTTTTTGGTACAGTTGGGGCGCCAGAAAATTACCGCCGAAACTGCTGAGCAGGTAGCAGGCTCGGAGACTGAATCTGTAAAGCCAAAACCGCCAGTGCGCCCGATCAATGCAGCAGAAGAAGCGAGTTTGCGCGATTGTTTTCCTTGGTCAATTTACTTTTTGCGAGATTTGGAATTTCGGCCGCAGGCTGTAATTTGTCGCGGACAGTTGCGGACGAACCCGGAGGCTGCTTATCAGGCAATTCGGGAGAATGTGGAGAGGCTTTTTGGCGATCGCTTTTTAGTAGTATTTCAAAACAGCTTGAGCGGTCAACCTTTTTTTGCTATAGTTCCCAATCCCAGCCACCAATCAGGGGAAACTCCTGTCAAAACCGAATCTGTAACCCGGCCATTTTTCGCATTAGCTTTGCTGCTGATCACGGTTTTTACGACTACGCTTGTCGGGGCGCGACTTGCCGGAGTTACTGAACAAGCTTTGCAGTCCAACCCGTCAATATTGTTGCAGGGTTTGCCTTACTCGCTGGCTCTAATTACATTTTTAGGAATTCACGAATCCGGCCACTATTTAGCTGCCCGGTTTTACCAAATTCGCACGACTTTGCCTTATTTTATTCCGATTCCTTTTTTCTTGGGAACTTTTGGCGCCTTCATTCAAATACGGAGCCCAATTCCCAACCGCCGAGCTTTATTTGATGTTAGCATTGCCGGGCCGCTTGCGGGTTTAGTTGCGACACTGCCGTTGTTGATTTGGGGTTTGAATCATTCGACTATTATACCGCTGTCTGAAAAGTCGGGAATGTTAAATTTTGACTCTTTCAAACCCAGTTTTTCGCTGCTGATGACTTTGTTGAGCAAGTTAACCTTGGGTGGTGCTTTAAATGCGGAAACTGCGATCGATTTGCATCCGGTAGCGGTGGCGGGTTATTTGGGTTTGATCGTGACGGCGTTTAATTTGATGCCGGTGGGACAACTCGACGGCGGGCACATCGTGCACGCGATGTTCGGCCAGCGAGCGAGTATGGCGATCGGGCAAGTTGCTAGACTTTGTATGCTGCTGCTTTCTTTTTTGGAACAGGGTTTACTGCTGTGGGCGATTATTTTGTTTTTGACGCCACTAAACGACGAACCGGCGTTGAATGATGTCAGTGAATTGGATAATCGGCGGGATTTTTTGGGGTTGCTGGCGATCGGGCTTTTGTTAATGATTTTGTTGCCGGCGCCCAGGGTTCTCCTTGAGTGGTTAAATGTTTAGCCTGAAGAAGGGGAAGGGGAAGGGGAAAGAGGAAGAAGGAAAAGGTTCATAAATCCTAGGGACTTTAGCATTTATTGACCCGCTCTTTCTAGACGCGATCGGGACGAGCGCGGCAAAATACATATTGTAAAAAATTCATAATTAATATTGACATTGAGACCAGAGATGTGTGATTTTCACCTGCCAAGGGATATATTCACCCACTGCAAGTGCTGCCATAAGTGCGATCGGCAAGTGCGATCGGCTAGATTTGCTAGCTAGTAGCTAGGTAAATTGGGAACTCGATTCAAGGGAATTGGCATTCCAAATTTAATTAAACAGTCCTGGACGCAAAGCCTCTACATATAGCGTTTTGTAGGGGCAATCCCCCCGCGGTTGTATTCATAGGATTGTTGCGTCCAGGACGATGGAATTTACCCTAATCCCCTCGTCTTTGGTATAATCTGCGGGTTCATTTAATAAAATTCAAATCTAGCTATGAATATTTTTGTAGTTTCTTCACGGGCTTTATGGTCAACTGTATTCTGGGACACAGTTTTTGAATTAGAAAATATTGTTGTACGAACCTGCAACGCACAACTTTTGGTACCATCTGCCCGCGATGTAACCCAGTGGTCATCCACACTTTATCCGCTAGCCGATCGAATAGTCCGTAAAGCTGTTAAGTCTACTACAGGTCTATATAATTTACCACTTTTACCTCCATTGTCGGACAAACCCAATGTTTTACTGATGATTGGGATATGCGGAGCCGATCTAGAACTACTCTCAAGTATACCTAAGTGGAGGGAGCGTTTTGATGTTGTCATCGCTTATATTTTCGATTCTTGGGAACCGGAAATTTATTCAAAAAACGTCACTCATTTAGATCATTTATTCGTGGCAGTTCCAGAAATTATAGATGAACTGAAAAAACGTTTTGCTATACCAGTATCGCTGCTCCCTTTTGCTGCTGATGTTCTCACTCAGGGTTCGGGTCAACTCAAGCGTTCAATAGATTTAACAAGCTTCGGGCGGATACCCTCACAGTATGACACTGTGTTTAGCAATAAATTCAATCAACCTGGTTCGGAACAAATTTACTATAAATCTACGCCCAGAACAGCAGAGCGATTTCCGAAATTGCCTTACGAAATGCGTAGAGACGAGCCAGATACTCGCCTGCTATTTCACATTCTCAGACATACCAAACTCACCTTGGCTTTTGACCCACTCTATCCTGGTATGCGTCGGTTTCCTTACTCGTTTATTACACTGCGTTGGTTTTATGCTACTGCGACTGGCAGTGCGGTAGTTGGGAAGCGTCCAACTACACCTCTAATGGATGAGTTGATGAATTGGAAAGATGCGACTATTGAGTTGCCCGATGACCCGCAAAAAAGTGTTGAATTGATTAATGAACTTTTACAGGACGAGGTGAGGCTTAATTCTATATACAAACGCAACTATGTTGAGAGTTTAGCCCGTCACGATTGGAGGCATCGGATTCAAAGTATGCTGGAAGCTGTGAAAATTCCCCTACCGCAGGGACTGCTGGAAGAATTGTCACAGATAAAGATGATTCATGAAAAAATGTTCAGCCGATTTTAGATTTGGGATTTGGGATTTGGGATTTGGGATTGGAGAATTACTCCTCTCCTGAGTCTGCGAAGGAATGAATCTGGGGGAACCGGGACTAAATTGCTGGATTGCCATGCCAGATCTGATTGTAGACAAATAAAAGTGATAGATTTGAAGGGGATTACGATCGACTTTGCCGTCGATTTATTCACCGCGCTAATTGGCAATACTCGGTTCGCGGTTTCCAGCGGAACGGAGTAGAGATGACTTAGTTTTTTCTATTGTTAAAAGCAACTTAATCATTTGAAAACCCAGCCAGTCTTTATACGGAATTTTACATCGATTCGTATTGATAAACAAGAAGTCACAGGTATCCATGTCAGGGAACAGGTATGAAAAGGGGATGCAGATAAAACCCAATCTTTTTAACCTGTTGGTAATTTTGTTAACTTCCTCAGTGCTAATAGAACCTGGCATAAAATCGTGAAACTCTATAGTGATCTGCTTAACATTGCAGAGCGTGGCATCCCTAGTTGAGTTAAAAACGGCTTCTTCAGCACCTTCAATATCTATCTTCAACAAATCAACTAACTCGATTCTCTGGTTGTTCAGAAAAGTTTCTAAAGTGATACCATCCACTGATATCTCTCCCTGAAGGCCGTAGACACTAGCAGCTTCCTGACTAATACTGTTACATTCTCGATTATCGGAAGTATATATTTTTAATGGCTCATTTCGGTCTGATATAGCATAATTAAACTTTTTAACTAAGCCATTTTCTGGTAGCTGAGAATACACAGAAGTAACAGCTTCTATGGCGTAACAGGTACAATTGAATTCGCGAGTTATCGCTTCGCTAAATTGACCGACATTGGCGCCTAAATCGATCACTCAAGAGTCAGAGTCGAGGATTTTAGAATAAATAGTATGAGTTTTGAGATTGCTCAATCCTGAATGCTTTTGCCAGAAATCGATAGATTTCACTAATAAATTATAAAGTGTCATGAGTGGCGAAATAAAGTATGGTTAATACCAACATTCAAAACCATGTGTCCCGACTTAGTGAGGAAAATTAATTAATTGTAACAATACTTTGGTAGGATATACTCTGGCAGCTAAAACCCACAACTTCAAATCGACATGAGCCAGCATTCAGACCGCATTGCCCCTCACGGCGGCATCCTGGTCAACCGCATTGCCACACTAGACCAAAGACAAGAATTTTTCGACAAAGCAGAGTCCCTGCCGCGAGTCCAGCTTTCGGATCGATCGATCTCAGACCTGCAAATGATCGCCATCGGCGCCCTGAGTCCCCTCAAAGGGTTCATGAACGAAGCTGATTATCGATCGGTCGTTAAACAAATGCGCCTCTCCAACGGCCCTCCCTGGTCGGTTCCCATCACCCTCTCGGTAACAGAAGAAGTCGCCGCCCCCCTGAAAGCAGGAACTTTAGTGCGCCTCGACACCCCGGCGGGCGAATTTGTCGGGCTCTTGGAACTTGCAGAAAAATACCACTACAGCAAAGAAGAAGAAGCCCTCAACGTCTACCGCACCGACGACCTCAAACACCCGGGCGTCCAAGTAGTAGACAAATCCGGACCCGTTAACCTCGCAGGCGATGTTTGGCTGCTGGAACGCGAACTAGATGTCCGCTTTCCCCAATACCAAATTGACCCGGCGAAATCGAGAATGCTGTTCACAGAAAAAGGATGGAAAACCATAGTCGGTTTCCAAACCCGAAACCCCATCCACCGGGCCCACGAATACATCCAAAAATGCGCCTTAGAAACAGTAGACGGCTTGTTTCTGCACCCGCTAGTCGGGACGACAAAAGATGACGACATCCCGGCTGACGTGCGGATGCGCTGCTACGAAATTCTGCTAGAAAAATACTATCCAAAAGAACGCGTAATTTTGGCAATTAATCCGGCGGCGATGCGCTACGCCGGGCCGCGAGAAGCAATTTTTCATGCTTTAATTCGCAAAAACTACGGCTGCACTCACTTTATCGTGGGGCGCGATCACGCTGGAGTTGGCGATTATTACGGCACTTACGATGCCCAATATATTTTTGACGAATTTGAGCCGGGAGAATTGGGAATTGTGCCGATGAAATTCGAGCACGCTTTCTATTGCAAACTGACGGAACAAATGGCTACAACTAAAACAAGTCCCAGCACTCCCGAACAACGGGTGCATTTGTCGGGAACCAAGGTACGGGAAATGCTGCGCGCTGGTAAATTGCCGCCGCCGCAGTTTTCCCGGCCGGAAGTCGCGGCAGAATTAGCCAAGGCAATGAATATTTTCAATTACGAGATTTAAATCTTGAACATTGGTGGGGGCGACATTCTGGAGAGTTTTGAATTTTGAGTTTTGAGTTTTAAATGGAAAATTTTCAACTTAAAGCTCAAAAGTTAAAACTTAAAAACTCCCTTAATACGAAAGACTCACAATCTAATTAATTCCCCTAAAATTATTGAGGGGAATTTAACTTAAAATTCAAAACTTAAAATTCAAAGCTATTTAAAAATGGGACTCAAGCGGCGGGAATTTTTACAGCAAGCTGGCCGGGTGCTGGCCGCCATCGGAATCAGCGAGGCCATCTGGCTGCCGTTGGGCGATCGCTACCTCCAAGCCTTAGCGCAGCCGACAGCCAGGAAATTGGCTTTGTTGGTGGGCGTTGACAAATATCCAGACTCGCCCCTGCACGGCTGCGTCACGGATGTGGAATTGCAGCGGGAACTGCTGATATATCGGTTTGGGTTTGTGCCGTCGGACATTCTGACTTTGACTGACGCTCAAGCTACCAGGGAGAATATCGAGACGGCTTTTGTCACTCACTTGACTCAACAAGCAAAACCCGGTGACGTGGTAGTTTTTCACTTTAGCGGCTGCGGTAGTCGAGTCAGCTTTGGTGAGTCTCCCGGAAAAATCCAAAACAGTTTGGTGCCGGCGGATGATGTTTTGCCGTTGTTAGCAAACCGGGCGGTGAACGATATTTTAGAGGAAACGCTGTTGCTGCTGATGCGATCGCTCGCGACAGAAAATGCGATCGCCATCCTCGACACCAGCTACCACTATCGGGGTTTCCCCACAAATGGCAACTTTCGCATTCGCTCCCGCCCCCGCCCCACCATCGGGCAGCCAAGCCTGGGAGAATTAACGTTTGCCGCAGGCCTTAAATCCAGCCAAAATCTCCGTCCTGCGGCCACCGTACTTGCCGCGGGTGCGGATTCCCAACTCGCCGCCGAACAAGAGTGGAACGGATTTACCGCCGGTTTGTTTACCTACGCCCTCACCCAAACTTTGTGGTTGGCAACTCCCGCTAGCAGCTTCAGCGTCAATTTCAGTCGCGCCGCGGGTAATGTCGAGCAAATCGCGGGGTTATCGCAGCAACCGCAAATTCTCAATCACAATTTAACAACCGCGCCGGCGGTGAATTTTTCAAATTTAATGTTGAATTCCCCTGCATCTGACGGCGCTGTAACGGCGGTGGAAGAGGGGGGCAAAACTGTGCAGTTGTGGCTGGGCGGTTTGTCGCCGGGGGTTTTGGAGTGCTGCGGGGGTTCTGTGTTTGCTGTGGATTCCTCCGAGGGCGCGAGGCTTTTGCTGCGGGGACGCACGGGCCTCTCTGCTAAAGCCCAAGTTGTAGATGGGTCTGCTTCAACAAACGGCGAATTAACAGCCGGCGAATTGGTGAGGGAAGAAATTCGGGTATTGCCGCGAAACATCGGTTTGACAGTAGCTTTGGACTCAGGTTTGGAACGCATCGAGCGCGTGGACGCCACCAGTGCTTTCGCGACTGTGCCACAAGTTTCGGCGGTAGGCAGCGAGCAATTGGCTGACTGTCGGTTTGGCAGAGTCCCGGAAACGACTAAAGTCGAAACCGTCTCGCCTCACGAGCCTGCTTTGTATCAAAGCCGTTACGGTTTGTTTTCTTTGGCTCAAATACTGATTCCCGATACTGAGGGCGACGGGGGAGAAGCAGTCAAGGTGGCTGTGCAGCGCTTGACTCCGCAGTTGAAAGCGCTGCAGGCTGGGAAGTTGCTGCGGCTGACTGTCAATGAGGGGTCTTCGCGCCTGAAGGTGCGGGCGGTTCTGGCAACTCTGGCACCGCAAGCGCGGGCTGTGGCGCAGCGAGAGCCGGTGCGAGCCGGCGGTGATTATCGGCTGGAACCGTTGAGCGGGGAAAGTGAGAAATCAGCCAATGCTCATATACTATGTCTGGGCAAAAGCAGCCGAATCCAGTGTAGATTGTATAACGACAGCGATCGCCCGGTTTATTTTGCGGTGTTTTGCACGGACAGCGCGGGACGGCTGTCCGTGCTCGGCGCTGAGGGCAAAGATTCTTCTGTGGGGGGGATGTCGCGGGCGATCGCTCCTGGGGAGAATTTGACCGTGCCGGCGGCTGAGGCGATCAGGTGGGCGGTATCGGGACCGATCGGACTTGCAGAAACTTTCATTATATTTAGTGAGAGTCCCTTCGCTCAAACTCTGGCTGCAATAGAAGCCGAAATGCAGCAAACGAGGGATGCCCTGCCAATTCGAGTGCTATTGAATCCTTTAAATGTGGCGCGGGCGGTACTCGAAGATTTGCACGCGGCTAGCATTCCGGGGGTGCAGAAATTGGGGATTTCCACTGATGATTTGGCTTTGGATGTGAATGTTTGGGCAACTCTGAGTTTTGTTTATCGGGTGGTTTAATTTCGGAATGGGGACTTGGGAATGTTTTCTACAACATACCTCTTGCAAAAGTCTTTTTAATAGACTTGCATTGCATCAGTCTTTGATTGATACAGAAACCGCAGATGTCAGGCAGATAAACACAGATAAACGCAGATAATTGAAGGCATTGAGAGCTTGGGAATGCCAGAGGTACAATCAAATTTTCACAGCGGGCGGGACACCCACAAGAAAAAATAATTTTTGTGGGATGTTGGATAGTCCGTCTTAGTTATTTTTGCAATTTTGTCTAACCTATAATCTGAATCTATCCGAGTACGAAATCGATATTCATTTCCCAATCCGGAAATGCTAGAGGCGAAACTTTTTGACTGCGCCAAAACTTTTGGATTAAGCTGTAACCGTTGGGTGTCCGCTGGCGGTAGACTTCTAAGCATTGTGCTTCTAAATCTACTAGCCAAACTTCTTGAATGAGCGATCGAGCGTAAATCAGAACTTTCACTTCTCGATCGTAATTCACCGTACTATCAGATACCTCTATCAACAGCAAAACTTCTGACGGCGTAGGATGTGCCGTTGAATAGTAATCTGCACGGGGTTGCAGCAATACTACATCAGGTTGAGGTTCGGTGCGATCGCTCAACTGGATGGGGTTTTGCACATCCAGAAAAGCCCGGTTAGTGGGAATTTCGCTGAACATTCCAATGAATCGTCTCACACAGGAAGCATGACGAGTTCCAATTGCTGCCTTTTGGATCAGTTCTCCTTGTATCAGTTCTACCCGATCGCCCTCAGAAAGAATACCCGCTTTGGTCATTAAATGATATTCTTCTACGCTCAACAACCTTTTGAGTAATTGCACTGCCATAACCCACCGCGCTGCTAATTATTTTTAAAATTGTAGTCGATCGGCAAAGGCAGAAGTTATGTTCATCGGCCCTGGGTAATTGGTAACTTGTAAGTTGTCGTGCATTTAATTTGTATACTTATTTTCATTGAAACTATTGTGGGGCGCTGCTCCTAGCCCGCCCCAAAGTTAAGTTTAAATGCACAACAGCTTACTACCCTTCAACTGTCAACTGTCAACTGTCAACTGTCAACTGTCAACTGTCAACTGTCAACTGTCAACTGTCAACTGTCAACTGACTTATAAAGCTTTTCTACCATTTGAGCCAAGCGTTTCATAGCAGTTTCAATCTCATCATTTGTTGCAGTCAAACTGATGCGTAAACACTCATGTTTGTGCTGCCAATCTTCCCGCAAACCGGGGAAGAAAGAACTTCCTGGCACGACAATGACTCCAACTTTCTTCAACTCTTGATACAGTTCCCAATCAGTCATTGGCAAATCTTTCAGCCACAACCACGCGAAAATTGCTCCTTCGCCCCGGTGCAAAAACCACGGCAAATCTTTCGGCATTGCTTGTTCTAGGGTGGTTTCTACGATCGCAAATTTGCTTTGATAGTATGGCCGAATTACGTTAATCGAAATATCGGCAAGAGCGCCGGAAGCAATGGCACGAGTTGCGATCGCCTGTCCGTATCTTGGCGAATGAATGCACATATTGGTCTGAAAACATTCTAATATTTGAATGATTTTTTCATCGCCGATCGCAATTCCGATTCTTTCACCCGGTAATCCGGCTTTCGACAAACTCATACAGTGCACGATATTGCCCCCAAAAATCGGCGTCATTTCGGTAAAATTCAAGGAGGGGAAGGGAGGGCCGTAGGCGGAATCAACGAACACCGGCGCGTCAAAAGCGGCCGCTAAATCGGCAATTTTCTTAACTTCGTCGTCGCTGAGAACGTTGCCGGTGGGGTTGCAGGGACGGGAAAAAATGACGCAACCGGTGGTTTGGTCGATCGACAATTGGCTGAAATCCGGGCGGTATTTGAACCTGTGAGCACTCGCATCAATATCGAGGGTGGGTTTGCAGGCGACTACCGCTTCGGGAATCAAGCTAACGCCGCCGTAACCCGTGTAGTCTGGGCTCAGCGGTAGGACGATCTTTTTAAGGCTACCCCCCCTAGCCCCCCCTTGGTAAGGGGGGGATTGATTAGCCGTTGCCCCCCCTTGGTAAGGGGGGGATGGGGGGGGTGCGGTGTAGCCGCCGAAAGCGTTGGCTGCGTAGAAATAGATCGATTGACTGCCGGGGGTAATTAGGATATTGCGATCGGTCAAATTCAGTCCGTAACGCTGGTTAAAATCCGTCAATACCGCATCGATAAACGGCTGATAACCCTGACTGGAACCGTAGCGACAAACCACCTCGCCGTATTCCGGGCTCGCCAAAAGTTCCGCAGTGCAGTCGCGCCACAACTGCTCGACTTCCGGCAAAATCACTGGATTTCCCGCGCTCAAATTAATAAACTCTTGCCCGCTGCCGGCTCTGAGAGTTTCAATAATATCTTTCATAATTGCCCGAACTCCCGTGAGGTGGGACATTTGAGCGCCAAATTGAGTAAGGGCAGGGTTCATGGTAAATGCAGCGACAAAGATAGAAGTTTAGTTTATCTATAATAACTCCAGTCGCAGGCGTTAGCGTAGCTTGTCTGGGGTATGGGTTGTCGATCGAGCATCTGATTAATGCAATAAACTCGATCGCACAGCATTTTGTTTTTCCCCTGTGCACCGGATCATCAGATTCTCGGCATTTGTGGAGTCCTATCGATCGAACTGTTTTTTTGCCTGAAAATTAGAGAACGGGGCAGCACTATCCAATTCAATAGTTTTGGTAAGATTTCACGCCGCCGCGCCACATGAATTGCCGATACTTGACAGCAACCATTGGCAGAATCTAAGATTAGCACTATATCCCGATCGCAACAGAATTTTATGGGCTCCTGTTACTGCTATAATTGCAGGTTTAATCCAGCCTCAAGAATCAGATTTGTTGCTAGCTCATCTTCATGATTCGCGGTTTGCTGACAGCGGTGCATTTAATCATCAATCCAACTAAAGCCCAGATACCTCGTAACCTCGCCCTTTCAGTGGCGTTACATCACAAATACGTACATCCAAAGGCAAATTAACAGCCGTAAATTTTAACAAAACAATGACATACTTTCCGCTTACAGAATACGAGCAACTTACAGATCCTAAAGCCAAAGCAGTGTACGAAGAAATCTTGACAGACTTGGGGTTTGGCATCGTCCCCAACCTGTTCAAGTCAATGGCAATCAACCCTGACCTATTAGAAGCAAATTGGAAAAAATTCCGGGGAACAATCCTGCAAGGAGACTTACCCCGCACGCTGAAAGAAATGGTCGGCGTCGCTATTTCCCAATCAAATAATAGCGAGTACGCTCTCCAAGTTCACCTGCACGGATTGTCAGCCTTGGGGATGAGCGAAGAACTACTGCGAACTCTAGTTTCTGACTTTGCCAACTGCCCTTTGCCAAAACGTGATAAAGCCGTAATTACCTTTGGCTTGCTGGCTGCTACAAAACCCCTGGAAATGACAGAAGCCGATTACCAAAACCTGCGGGATTTAGGACTTGATGATTCAGAAATCTTTGAGATTATTGCGACAGCAGACTTGTTTAGCTTTGTCAACCGATATACCGATTCAATTGCCCTCGAAATTGATGCTTTGTAATCTATATCTCATACCCATATTATGGGCGAGCGGCTAGAAGATCAAGATCGAGAAGAACTTCTGTTGACAGCCCGCCGTTTGTTAGCAGAAGCTCAAGCGCTTTCCATCCGCATTTCCGCCGTCAACGAAGTTGCCACTGCCATTAACCGCACCCTCGATCTCAATCAGATTTTGCGGGTAGTAGGCAAGCAAGCCAAATGGCTGCTCGACTTTGAACACTGTAGCGTTTGCCTGCACAGCACTAACGCTTGCACGACCTTATTTGGCAAGCATATCCCTGTAGATATTGCTGCCCTACCAGAGGGCGGCCCTATTAACAAGGCTTTCACAACACGTCAACCTCAATTAATTCAAGAAGCGGGTGCTACTACTATTTTGTCTCCCTACGCTTCGCAAATTATCATTCCTTTGGAAAGCGAGGGTAAGGTTTTAGGAACAATTAATTTTGCCACAACTAAGCCGCGAGCTTACACTCAAGAAGATATGCGGATTGGCTATCTTTTGGCTTTGCAACTATCCTCAGCCATCCGCAACGCCGAACGCTTTAAAGAGATAAATAGGCTGTATTCCGATCTCGATGCCGAAAAGCACAAATCTGACCAGCTACTGTTCAACGTGCTCCCGCTTGAAATTGCCGAGGAACTCAAAAATAACGGCAAAGTGGAACCAGTTTATTATGATTGCGTATCAGTTTTATTTACTGACTTTCAAGGCTTTACTGAGTTATCTGAAAAAATGACGCCGCGAGAGTTGGTTGACGAACTAGACTATTGTTTTTCTTATTTCGATCGCGTTATGGATAAATACTATATGGAAAAGTTGAAAACTATTGGCGACAGCTATATGTGTGCGGCGGGAATTCCTGTCCCTAGGGCAACACACGCCCTTGACGCTGTACTTGGGGCTCTAGAAATTCAACAGTTCCTGGAGCTGCGAAAAATGCAGAAAGCTCAACAAAAAATCCCTTATTGGGATTTCCGCATCGGTATTCATTCAGGCCCAATACTTGCTGGGGTAATTGGCAATAAGAAGTTTGCCTATGATGTCTGGGGAGATACAGTTAATACTGCATCTCGGATGGAATCTTCCGGCGTACCTGGAAGTATCAATATCTCTCACGCAACGTTTGAATTAGTTAGAGATTTTTGTGAATGCGAATACCGAGGAAAAATTCATGCTAAAAATAAGGGTGAATTGGATATGTATTTGGTTCGTAATCTTAAATAAATTGGGGAATGGGGAATGGGGAATGGCTAACCGAGCCGTTATACCATTTTAGATTTTAGATTTTAGATTGGGGAATTACTGATTACTAAGCTGAGGCGCATCTAAATTTGACAATCAAATTCGAGCAAATTCTTGTGGGGTGGGCGTCCCGCCCGCCCAAAAATACAATTTAGATGCGTAGCAGCTTACCACGGTTTGGATCACTGGCTTACAGTTGCACTTTTTTTAACCGGTGTTAGATATTGAAATTCAACTCAACTATGAACGGAGAATATATCGCTTGAAGTTTTTTCTCAGGCGATCGGTATTGTTTCGCAGTGTCCCCAAGCTATATTAAAATGATCGAGTTGTAGATTTTGATTTTTAATTATTTATGCGTATTTGGCAAGCAGATTTTTACCGCCGCCCTCTCCAAGACGAAACTGGTAAACCACTCTGGGAACTCTTAATTTGCGACTCGGAAGGCAGCTTTCCATTTAGCGCTGTTTGCCGTCAGTCGGAAGCAAATTCTAATTGGCTAGCTTCGCAGTTGCAGCAGCAAGCTCAAACCCAAAATTTGCCCGACTTGATTGAAGTATTTAGGCCTCAGTCTCTGAGCTTAATCCAAGCTGCGGGCAAAGTTTTGGGTGTCAAGGTGGAAGCGACTCGGCGCACTACGGCTCTGAAATTGCTGCTGCAACAACGCGCCAAAGAATATTTGAGTATGCCTAATTATACGGGTGAAACTTATAGCGCGATCGCCCTCGACTCGCCGCCGCCCGTGCCCTTACCCGAAAACCTCTGGGGCGATGGCTGGCGTTTTGCTTCCCTACCCGCCGGCGACATTGAAGATGCTTTTCAAGGGCGTCCCCTGCCAATTTTGGAAATGCCAGAATTGCTGTTACCGCTGAATTTGGGCTTGGCTTCAACAGTACCCGTACCAGGAGTGGTGATTGACGGCGGACGCCAGTCTATGCGCTTGGCTAGATGGCTTCAGGATGCCAAACCTTTTGCTTTGAATTATATTGCTGGAGCTCCCGACGGATTGATATTGGAAGCTGGGTTAGTAGATAGGTGGGTTGTGGCTACTTTTGAAGATAGCGAGGTGAAAGCCGCGGCCCAAATTTACCAACAGCGCAAGCAATTAAGTAAAGGATTACATTTTTTGTTAGTCCAGCCAGATGATAGTGGCATGACTTATACAGGCTTTTGGCTGTTGAATTTTGATCGATAATAAGATGTAAATAATATTATTTGTGATGTCGAGGGTTCGCGCGCCTAAAAATAGTAAAACACCGCCCGAACTCAGTTCCCGCCGATACATACTCAAGCACAAATTTTAAAACAGCTTCTTGAGCTAACAAGAGATAGTGCGACCCATTTATTCTACAACTAAAATCAAGCCGTTTTGGATGCCCTGACAAACTCGGTTAATGTGACACTGGTCTTTTTCGTTCAGACCTTTCTGGGCTAGCATTGCTGATTTCAGTAGCCGTCTGTCAAGGGGGGTAATTTGACGAAAAGCAAAGATGCGCTGGACGATCGCCTCGATCGAGATTTTGGGGAGGTTAGCAGAGCTGACTGTCATGGTCTTAACACGCTAAAAATAAGTAACAGAACTATGTACCTTTATTTTTAAAGATTTTGTGAAGCTACTTTGTGATTATAATCACATATATTTTGTGACAAAATAGTGTATGTAGGGTGACTTTTGTCACCAAATCTTCAATTATCTTTACGCCAACTTAACGATGGCCCGATAGAATCACTGTGGTAAAACTCAAGCAGAGGGTAAAAATGGCACAAGCAAAAATCGGAATTATCGGCGGCAGCGGTTTGTATAAAATGGAGGCCCTCAAGGATATTGAAGAGGTGAAAATTGATACACCTTTTGGATCGCCATCCGATGCCGCAATTGTGGGAACATTGGACGGTACGCCAGTAGCATTTCTGGCTAGACATGGCCGCAACCACACTTTTTTGCCCTCAGAAGTGCCGTATCGCGCAAATATTTATGCAATGAAGAGTTTGGGAGTTGAGTATTTAATCTCAGCGTCGGCGGTTGGTTCCCTCAAAGCTGAGGCGAAACCTTTAGATATGGTAGTGCCCGATCAGTTTATTGATCGTACAAAAAATCGAGTTTCTACCTTTTTTGGAGAAGGAATAGTCGGTCACATCACATTCGGCGATCCGGTTTGCGGCGAATTGGCAAAAGTGTTGGCAAGTGCGATCGAATCCTTGAACCTCCCCGACGTTACCCTGCACCGGGGCGGCACCTACGTCTGCATGGAAGGCCCCGCATTTTCCACAAAAGCAGAATCCCACCTTTACCGCAGTTGGGGGGCGACAGTCATCGGGATGACAAATTTGCCCGAAGCAAAATTAGCCAGAGAAGCAGAAATTGCCTACGCAACTTTAGCATTAGTCACCGATTACGACTGCTGGCACGAAGATCACGACAGCGTAACTGTAGAAATGGTTGTTGCAAACTTGCACCGCAATGCCGAAAATGCCCAGAAAGCAATTCAAGAAACAGTCCGTAGACTAACAGAAAATCCCCCCGTTTCCGAGTCGCATTCAGCTTTGAAATATGCAATTCTGACTCGGCTGGATCAAGTGCCGGCCGCAACTAAGGAGAAAATGGGTTTGTTGTTGCAGAAATATTTGTAGGTTCGCAAAAAGTTCTACGAAACTCGGTTTCTCGCTACCTTACAAAGTCTGGGTACAGGCTAATCTCAGAAACCGGGTTTCTTGCTAGATTTTTCGTACTCACCGAAATTATTCGTAGAAACCCGGTTTCTCGCTACTTACAAAGTCTTGGTGTACGCTAATCTTAGAAGCCGGGTTTCTTACACCTAATCTCAGAAACCGGGTTTCTTCCTAGATTTCTCGTACTCCACCGAAATTATTCGTAGAAACCCCGTTTCTCACTATCCACGCCCCACGTATTAACTTATCAATTGCTTGAATGCCTCATGTTCGCGAATCTTCTCCAAATCAGCTTCACTTTTTGCCAACTCTTTACACACATTCGGATTGAGATTGAGGGCGCGCTTTAAATTTTCAATGGCTAATTCTATTTTACCTTGTAGCGCATAACATCGGGCTTTATTGTACCAAATTCTGTAAAAGTCAGGTCGGATTTTAGCAGCATTTTCATAAGAATCAATCGCAGCTTCGTACTTTTGCAATTTTGAGAGTGCAACGCCTCGATTGTTCCAAGCGTCCGTATAATCATTTTTGATTTGTAGGGCTTGATTGTAAGAAATTACTGCTTGTTCGTACTCCTGCATTTTGGAAAAAGCAACGCCTCTGTTGTTCCAAGCATCGGCGTAATCGGGTTTGGCTTGAATTGCTTGTTCGTAACAGCCGATCGCCTCCTGGTACTTCTGCAACTCCAACAATACCACGCCTCGATTGTTCCAAGCGTCGGGATAATTCGGACGAATTGTAGTAGCTTGTTCGTATGAGGCGATCGCCTCTGGATACCGCTGCATTCTTGTGAGCACTACTCCTCGGTTATTCCAAGTATCGGCTAAATCCGGCTGAATTTGCAGGGCCTGATCGTAAGCTGCGATCGCATCTTGATAACGATTTTCAAAGAAACAAGCATCTCCCTGTTTAGCGTAGTCGCTGGCCGTCAATAACTGTTGGTAATTGCCATAGTTAACCGGAGCAAATTCTTGAATTTGGGCATCGGGGAATAAAAGGTCTGTTTCTGCCTCTGCCGGGTGACTTTGGTGTTGAATTTCGCCTAAGATAGTTTCAGCGTCGGAAATTAATAGTTTTAATTGAGAGATTGTATCGTAATGGAGACTTTCAATTTCTTGGCGAGCAATTGTTGTCTGCTTGGATAATTTGCTCAATAGAAACCAAACACCGACTCCGGCTGCTGTCGGAAACAAAGTTAGGGCAATTATCAGCCCGTTCAGCATTACCGCCGTGCGCCCGAAAGCAATGTCAACTTCTTCTTGAACTCGATCGCGAATTTCTTCTTTAAGTTGCTGCTGTGGGAATTCCTGCTGAATTAACAGTGCTGCCCTCGGTTCAGAGGCAGAAACGCTACTGGCGCAGACTAGAATAGTCGAAAGGGCGATCGGGCTAATACTTTTTCTAAAGATACTTGACAAACGCATTGCCTTAGTGATACGCACCTGAGTTGCGATTTCCATGTGTCAAGAGATGCTGATAACGATGATCCCAGACTAGCCCATTTGTTCAAAAACTATTAAATACAGGATATCTGTTGTGCAGTCCCCTCCGATCAAATTGCTGACGCAAGAATTGCTAGACGAAGTTGCCGCTTCCTCCCGCCGCAGTCCCCGCCAGCGACAAAACTACAATTTCCACGATTTGTCAGAAAAGGTGCAGCGGTTTGTCAACGTGCTGCAACCGGGCACTTACGTCCGCCCTCACCAACACCTGCGCGCGCCGGAAGTTAACGGTTTTGAGTTTTTCGCAGTGATTCAAGGAGAAGTGGGTATTCTTATTTTGAACGAAAACGGTCAAATCCTGCGCTCCCTGCGAGTCAGCGCGGCCGGCCCGACTCGCGCTGTCGAACTGCCAGAGGGCACTATTCACACGTTAGTAGCTTTGACACAGGATACTGTGATTTTGGAGTTCAAGGAAGGGCCTTACGAAGTGGCGGCGGATAAAGATTTTTTGGCAAGTTTTCCGGCTGAGGGAACTGCGGCGGCGCGAGAATTAGTCCTGATTTGGGAAGCAGAATTTAAATAAGAAGGAAGAAGGAAGAAGGAAGAAGGAAGAAAATTAATGGTTTCATCAATTAAGAACGTGCTAACCCTCGATCGCAGTTGACTAACTAATGACTGACTACTGTCAACTGTCAACTGTCAACTGTCAACTGACTGATGAATCTAATTGTCGTCATCCGATTGTATAAATCCGGGGCGGTGCGAATGATTTTTCTCAGGAGCTCATCCGTCACCCAAAAGACGAGGGGAAACGAAAATGTTTTGCTGAATTCGCTGCATAATAGGTTGGTAGAAACGAGCAATCGATCGATCGCCTCCACTGATTCCAAACCGAGGAGCATTAAAGCTGGAGGCTTTTCGCCGTCTATTTCTGCTGCGATTGTCGTGTAGAGAGTTGTCGCCGATTTCGGCAAAAACAGTTGCCGCGGTTGCACGGGACAATTTGCTTGCAGCCGATCGACTATTTGCTGCCGCAAAGCCAGCGAGTTGCAGTTAACTAAAACGAAAGAAAAGTAACCTTGGGAAAGACGCAGCGCCCGAATTAAAGTTGAGAACGACCGCTCGTTATATTTAGCTGAGTCGTACTTAGCTGCATCGTCTTTAGCTGTATTTTCTGAGCTTTGCTCGATAAACATAAATTGCATATTTTTTATCTAGTTTTAGAGATTTTCTAGATTAAATTATGTTTTTAAAGAAAATCTGAATATCTGAAATTTATTTTTCCTTAAAAACATTCAGGTCACTATAGCACGGTTTTAAATTAATATCAATAGTCCGATCAAAATAGTCCGATCGACTGATTTGGCTTGAACCACTCAAACAGCACCTGCGACAGCACAACAAAAGAATAGCCGCAGGCAGAAGAAAGAAGCATATTTCGCATGGGTTTCAGCAATGAATAACGTTCTAAATATCTGGCACGATTGCTAGATTAAATGTAATTTAAAATACAAAAAAATCACCTAAAATTCTCAGCCAGCGGCAAAGTAAACCAAAAACTTGCCCCAGCACCGGGAGTGCTAATTACCCCAATTTGGCCGCCATGAGCGCCAATAATTTGCCGACAAAGATAGAGGCCCAAACCCAAACCAACCGAGTGTCGGGATTGATCACCCCTAACGTAAAGGTCAAAAAGATGTTCGCACTGTTCCGGCAATATTCCCGCCCCGTCATCTTCGACGGTACAGTAAATCATCCTACTTCCGGGATTGGGGATTGGGGATTGGGGATTGGTAATGGGAGATTGTGGATTGGCAATCGGTAATTTGTCGATGTTTTGTTTTGCTGTCCTTTGATTTATAATTAATTTACCCGCCTTGATTACTTGAGCCGAAACTGTTAAATTTAGTTCCGGCAGATTGTGTTTCAAAGCATTAGCAATTAAATTAGAGAACACACGCCACAACTGAGTTTTGTCAGCATTCACGGCTGGCAAATCATCCGGCACCAAATTTTTAAAAGTAGCTTTACCCTCATTCATTAAAGGCTCCAAATCGGTCGCAGCAGCTTCAACTACAGCCCTCAAATTAACCGATTCGCAGTGCAAAACCAAACCACGCAATTCCCCGGCGTGGACTTCCAACAGCGAATTTATCAAGCGCAATTGCTGCTCGCTACCTTGAATCATCCGCTCCAAAATAGAACGGGGAATTGCGATCGAATCCCCAGGTTTCGTCTGCCAATTTTTTAGCACCATTAACATTCCAGCCACCGGGTTTCGCAAGTCGTGAGAAAGAGCGTGGATAAACAGCCGCAGCGATTCTTGTGCCTGTTTGCGCTGCGTGATATCCTCAATTAAACCCTCATAATAAAGCAGGGAGCCAGTGCTGTCCCGTACCGCCCGCGCCTTCTCAGAAATCCAGACAATACTGCCGTCTGAGCGGTAAATTTTAGATTCAAAATCCGATACTGTGCCGCTTTCCTCGATCGATCGCAAAAACTCATTTCTGCGAGACGGATCGACATACAACTGCCGCTCAATATCAGTAAACTTTGCCGTCACTTCTTCCGGGGAATCGCAGCCGTAAATCCGCGCCAAAGCTGGATTTGCAGTAATATAACGACCATCGGGAGTGCTTTGAAAAATTCCCTCGCCGGCATTCTCAAAAATGCTGCGGTACTTCGCCTCCGCCACCTCCAACTGCTGGTAAGCAGATTCCAACTCACGCCTGGTACTAAACTCTTTCCGTTGCAGACATTCGTACCAATAAACCGACAAATCGCAAATCAAACAAATCCAAAACAAATATAAGTACAACCCGGTCAACTTAAAAGGAGTATACTTAGCAAAACTTAGATTTAAAACCAAATTTATCCCGACGTGGCAACACAAAACGCCGAGTTGAGAAATCAGGTGCAGACGCCAGCGGACGGGCATCAGCGTAGCTTGGATCAGAAACGCTAAAATCCAGGTAAAAATTGGTAATTCCCCGGCTTGTGCGACAGCTAGCCCAACCTGTACAACTACCGTCAGCGACCACGAAAAACCCAAAAATAGTAAACCGGGATAGCGCTGTCCAAAGGAGGTTTTTTGCAACACAAAACAGGTCAATAAACCCAATTCTACAGCAGCGCTCGTGTACAAATAAACACTTTTAAACTCCTGGCGAGCGAAGAATCTTTCGCCCAGAAAATAGACAGTTATTGTGAAGGCAAAAAAGATGGCAATTCCGACAGCAGGGCGCAGCCGATCTCGGAGGAAGCGATCGCGCCACACCTCATAAACCGTTAACGCCTGAACTGATTTTGCATTGCCCAAATAGCTCATAACATTTTAGATTTTAGATTTTAGATTAAAGAATTGACAAAGATCGATCGTCCGAGTTAACAGCAGGTAGCGAAAACCAGAAAGTCGAACCACCGCCGGGAGTGCTTTCGACGCCGATTTCGCCGCCGTGAGCTTTGATAATTTGCTTGGAGAGGTACAAGCCCAAACCCAGCCCTGTTAATTGTCGGCTATTAGGGTCGTGAACGTAAAGTTCAAATAGAGATTCCTGCTGTTTGGCGCTGATTCCCACTCCATTATCTGTTACAGTACAGCGAACCATTTTTACGGTGAATCCGGGCAATTTGCTGCCGATATTGCCAATTTGACCCTGATAGCGGGGCATTTTGCAACTGCCGTCGAGGTTAAATTTGGCCAGGGTTTCCTGATTTTTCTGGGTGGTTTCGCCTATCCTAGGACGATCGCCCGCAGTAGATATCCGGTTAGCGATACAGCGGCCAAGCGGATTATTGGGCGATGTTAAAACCTGTGAATTTTCTTCATAACTTAGCGCTGTTTCAACTGCAATTACCTCGGCTTTAAAAGTGATATTGACTCCCGGAGGATTGTGTTTAATAGCATTAGTCAACAGATTTTCTAGCACCCGCTGCAAGTGTTTGCTGTCGGCCTTGACTTGTAGCAAATCCACTGGTATTTCCTGAGTTAAAGTTGCTTGATTTTTTGCCAACATCGGTTCTAAATCGGCAACAATGGCTGAAGCTAAAGACGGCAAATGCAGCGGTAAAGTATTGAGAACAATACCTTTGACCTCGCTAGCGTGAGCTTCGAGTAGGGCATTAACCATAGTCAACTGGTGTTCGCTGGCTTGAACAATCCGCTGCAAAATCGATCGAGAAACCGGAACATCCTGTAGAGAGTCAGAGGCCGATTTGTTGAGCAAATTTTTCAGCAGTATTAACATTCCCATAACTGGAGTGCGGAGATTGTGAGAAACTGCGTGCAAAAATAGGTCTTTCAGGCAGTTGCTTTCTTGCAGTTCGTGCATTTTTTGCTGTAGTTGGCGGGTGCGTTCCTCCACTTGAGATTCCAAGTTGGCGTTGAGAGCTTTTACCTGCTGCAAAAGTTGGGCTTGCTGGAGAGCGATCGCCACTTGGGTAGCGAGTTTTTCCAATAAATCAATTTCAAATTCCTGCCACTGGCGGGGCCCAGAGCACTGGTTGACGGCCAAGATCCCGAACAATTCATCCCCCAGGACGATCGGCACATTTAACGTCGCCCGAATTTGATAGTCGCTGTATAATTCGACAACTCGATCGGCCCCTTGCACCGTAGCAGCATCGGAGACAATTCGGACGCGGTTGTTAGCATAAAAAGTTTTCTGCGCTTCGAGGTGATTCTCGTCAGTGAGCACCAACCCCAAAATAGAACGGTATTGGACACCGACAGACTCAGCGACAATTTTACCGTACACCGGGCTAGGAAGATTTACCCCGTCCGCGTCCACAATACCGATGAAAGCGCGATCGGCCTTGAAAAATTTCCGGACTTCGGCAACAGTAGTATTGAGAATTTCTTCGAGGTCGAGGGAGTTGCGAATTCGCAGGGCGATTTCTGAGAGCAAGCGATCGCGATCGGAGGACGCTCGCAAAGCCACTTCCGCGCTGTGGCGTTCGGTAACGTCTTGCACTGTGGCGGAAATGACGTTTGAGTTAATTGCCGACTGTTCGCAGACAGTACGCACTCCGCCGTCTGGAAGCACGATCCGGTAATCAATGCAATAAGGTTTGCGCTCAAACATAGCTTGAGACTGCGATCGCGCCACCAATTCTCGGTCTTCTGGATGTACGGCTTGCAAAAAAACTTCTGGTGTCGGTTTGACAGTTCCCGGAGCAAAACCCAAGAGGCGGTAAAGTTCGTTTGACCACCGCAATTCGATATTGGATATATGATGTTCTGCGGATTCTTCGGAGTTGTCAGTGGCTGTGAGGGCGGCGCAATTTAAATCCCAATTTCCCAACTGAGCGATGCGCTGAGCGTTGGCTAAACTAGCTTCGCGATCGCGCAGCATGGCGGCCGTGCGGCGCACCTCCACCAGTGCTTGCTGGCGTTCTGCTACGGTGGCAGCCAACATCAGAGCCACAAGGGCGATCGTACCGGTAAAAGCTTGTAAAAATAAAACCGCCTGTTTGAGATTATCGCTTTTGGCCAAAAACGGGCCGCCTCCCTGCACTGCTCCCCAAATCGCGATGTAAGACACGATCGAATAAGCAAAAATCGCTCCCGCCGATTGAAACCGCAGGGCAGCCCAAACTATCAGAGGAAAAGGCAGATACTCCAGCGGATACTGAGCGATCGCCGCTTGTGTTTTTGAGCAAAAAAACAGCCAGCTCACGCTCAGCAAGAGAGTCAGCCACAGCGCTATTTCTGAATAATTAATAATTAAAAATAATAGATTATAACGGTTTTCAGTTGCAGAAAATGTGTGGCTGCGATTAGTAATTGGTAGTTGATTATTCTCTCTGTTAAAAAATGTGATAAAAGATGAAATAATAGGTTTTTTTAGTGGAGATTTAAAATTATTAACGGCGTGCTTTAAAGTCAGCAGCACTGGCGTCACAATCAAAATTCCCATGCCGTCTCCGAGCCACGTAGTCCACCAGTTCCGAGGGAAATTGCTCCACTGAGCCCAACCAAAAATGCACGTACCCAAGTTGCCGAGGATAGAGCCGAGGAAAGTAGACCCGATGACAGCGCCCGCTACCAAAGCCAGAACATCTCGCAGTCGATCGAGTTTGGTAGAAAATCCGCTCCAAGTCAGCAAAGCCTCTCCAGCCAGCGCTTGCAGGGTGACGCTAAAGGCCGATGTGGCAATGACAGCCGACGGTATACCGGCGGTAGAGTTTAACAGCACCGAACCGAGGGCAATTCCCGGCCACATCCGTCGCCCTTGCAGTAGCAGTGCCGTTAGAGCAATACCGGCTGGCGGCCACACGGGGGAGGGTTCGGCTTTCACCAGTCCCAGCATCGACGCTGCGAGTTTTCCGGTAACAAAGTAGGCCAGGGCCAGGATGCCGGTGTACAGAAGCATTCGAGTGCGGGGGTTGAGCAATTTCATGTTTAGTGCGATCGAATCCTCCATTCCTAGTTTTTAATTTAGGCGGCTTTGGGGCGATCGGGCTTCCTCCTGACGAATCACCTGACTGGGGGAGTTGACTGTTGACTGTTGACTGTTGACTGTTGACAACTGCCTACTGACAACTGCCTACTGACAACTGACTACTTACTACTGACTACTTACTACTTACTGCTTAAAATCCAAAACTCCGCTTACCATCCGGCTTAACAGTCAGCCAATTGGTCTTTGCCATTGCCAATTGTTCCTCAGAAACTGTAGCGTTCGTAAGATTCGCCCCGCACAAATTTGCTCCCCGCAAATTCGCCTTAGTCAAATAAGCCCCCGTCAAATCAGCACCTCGGAAATCCGCGCCTTCAAAATTGGCAGTGCTGCAATAAGCCTCAGTCAAATTAGCATCTCGCAAATTCGCCTGAATTAACCTCGCGTGACCCAAATTCGCCCCCGACAAATCCGCTGCTTGCAAATTTGCCTTCACCAACCTAGCCTGATAAAAATTACTTCCCGCTAACTGCACTTTTTGCAGTTGCAAACCCGACAGTTCGCAGTCAGCAAAATCGCGCTTGCCTTTAAAATATGCCGATCGCAAGCTGTTGGTGTCCCACTTAGGAGCAACTTTCGATAGCTTTGACGCTGCTAAATTGTCGCTAGAAGGTCCAACGGTTCCGAAAGTTCTGCCGGACTCAGCCAGAGTACGGGAAACTCTGGGCTGCATCCCCGTGTTCCCAGATTGGCTGAAGGAAGTTCTACCAGCGCGGGTGTGGTTCGATCGTAAATCTTGATTACTTTTGCTCCTCGGCGGTGACCACGAAGAACCCTCGTCATTAAATATTGTCGGTTCTTCAACAGTACGAGAAGAGCCGTTGAATTGAGTTGCCAAGCCATCGACAAGACTTGGGTCTTCAAATTCGCCAGAGAGAGCTCTGAGGACATCTGCTGCCGATTGGAAGCGGTGACCAACCATCGGCTTCAGCATTTTATGGAGAATCCGCGCAAAATTTGGACTCACCTGAACGTGTGGCTGCCAAACAATTTCGCCTGTTACTCCATCAAAATCTAAATCCTTGGGCGATTTTCCTGTCAGCAAGTACAAGCAAGTCATGCCCAAGGCGTAGATGTCGCTGGCAAATATCGGCCGCAGCGCCATTTGTTCCGGGGGAGCGAAACTAAATGTGCCGACTGAAAATTTCGTGTTGGCGCCTTGGTCGGCGGGGTCTAATAATAGGGTTTGGCTAACTTGGTCTTTTACCGCTCCGAAGTCAATCAGAACTAAGTGGCTGTCTTGAACTCGGCGAATAATATTGGCGGGTTTGATGTCTCTGTGAATTACTCCTTGGCTGTGGATATATTGCACTACTGGCAGAATTTCTAATAGAAAATTTTTAACGTCGGATTCGTTGAAACGGCCTGAGTGCTTGACTTCTTGTTTCAAAGTCGAGCCTTTAACATACTCTTGAACTAAGTAAAATTGCTGTTCGGTTTCAAAATAGTCTAGCAGCCTCGGTACTTGCGGGTGGTCGCCCAGTTGGCCGAGGGTTTTTGCCTCTCGCTTAAATAATTCCCGCGCCATTTCTAAAACTCGCGGCGACGAACTACTGGGTCGCAATTGCTTAACCACGCAAGTCGGTTGACCGGGCAACGAGATGTCTTTTGCCAGAAATGTAGCTCCAAAACCTCCTTGTCCTAACGGTTCAATAACTCGGTAGCGAGCGCGCAGCAATAACCGCGCACCGCAAGTCTGACACTGAAGAATAGAGTCAGCAGGATTTTGAGGATGGGGACAGCCCGGATTTACGCAGTAGCTCATATTGATTGAGTTTGCCTATGTTGTTCTGATCTTGTCAGCGTCGCTCGACTGCACAAATAGCCTGTTCCTGCTTCTGGTAGACATACTAATCTATCAGTTTTCGGCAAGCCGTGCCTTCGATTGCGAATTGGAATTGCACCTAAGTCTTTTAGGCAGATATCTTTTCCCTATTTTGATTATCTCGCTGCTGTGAGTTTTTTCGGTTGATTATCCTTGAAAATAGTTTAAAGACTTGCTAAAGTTGTGCTTTTTTGTGTAAAGTCTTTCTAAACTTAAGTGCTTTTTGCGTTGTTAGATGTATCTAGCATACCTCATTCTCTGAATGAGAATGCTACTCATCCCCCAGTAGCCATCGACCTTTGGGCAGATCCCTAATTTTTGCTGATGTGTACCATAACAGTCTTGACAAATTTTAATTAGTATGCTATGAAAAGCTTTCCCGAATAAATTCTGGGACTCAAAAGTCGTAGCCCGTCGGCGCCGACTTTTGACTAATAACTACAGAGCACTGACAACTAACTACTGACTCTCATTATGCGTATTTCTCTAAACTGGCTGCGGGAATTGGTCGATGTGACAATATCCCCAGAAGAATTAGCCGAAACCCTGACAATGGCCGGGTTTGAAGTCGAAGAAATTGAAGACCGCCGTACTTGGGCCGACGGCGTAGTATTGGGCAAAATAGTCGCCTGCGAACAGCATCCCAACGCCGACAAATTGAGAGTTTGTCAAGTCGATGTCGGCAAACCAGAAGCCTTGAATATTGTTTGCGGCGCACCAAACGCTAGGGCAGATATTTACGTGCCCGTCGCCGTTGTCGGCACTTTTTTATCAACAATTGATTTAAAAATTAAACCTGCTAAATTGCGCGGCGTTCCTTCCGAAGGCATGATTTGTTCCCTCGCCGAATTAGGCTTGTCTAAAGAATCTGCCGGAATTCACATTTTTGAGCTAGAAAATCCCGAATTGGGCAGCGATATTCGCCCGCTTTTGGGTTTGGATGATGTAATTTTAGACTTAACAGCAACTGCTAACCGTGCAGATGCTTTGAGTATGGTGGGCGTGGCGCGGGAAGTGGCGGCACTGACTGGGGCGAGTTTGAGAATTCCCGCCGCCGGTGGTGTTGCAATTGAGGACAAAAAAAGCGCCGGTTTAGGAGTAGAAATATCGGAACTGCAAGCCTGCCCAATTTACATCGGTACGGAAATTGAAGGTGTGAAAATCGCACCGTCTCCAGCTTGGTTGCAGCAACGGTTGCAGGCGGCGGGTGTGCGGCCGATTAATAATGTGGTTGATGTAACTAATTACATTTTATTGGAATGGGGACAACCGCTGCACGCTTTCGATCGCGATCGGCTACAATCTTTCACAGGTAATTCCGATGTCAGCATCGGCGTGCGCTTTGCCCAAACCGGGGAATCCTTCAAAACATTGGACGGACAAAACCGCAATTTGCAACCGCAAAATTTGTTAATTACTGCTAGCGATAAACCCGTAGCCTTGGCTGGGGTAATGGGCGGGGAAGATACGGAAGTTCACGAAGGAACTCAAAATTTGGTCTTGGAAGCAGCGATTTTTGACCAAGCAACAATTAGGCGTTCTGCCCGCGCTCAAGGCCTCCGCAGCGAGGCATCGATCCGCTACGAACGGGGGGTGAATCAGGCGGCTTTGACGACGGCGTGCGATCGCGCTGTTGCCCTGATTTTGCAGTTGGCTGGCGGTGCTGCGACGGTGCAGAAAACGGCTAGTTCGGGGGAAGATTTGAGTTTTTCGCGGACGATTGAATTGCGTCTGGATCGAATTAATCAGGTTTTAGGGCAGTTAAAAAGAGGAGAAACGGGCGGTTGTCAATATTTGGAACCGGAAGAGGTGAAAAATATCCTCACAGCCTTGGGATGCGAAGTTGTTGCGAGTGAAAAAGCACGGGTTTTTGCGATAACTGTTCCTGCTTACCGCTACCGCGATTTAGAAAGGGAAATTGATTTAATTGAAGAAGTGGCCAGACTTCACGGTTACGACAATTTCTGCGATACTTTACCCAGCAAAACGGAACCTGGTTATTTATCTCTAGAATACGCGCAAGTGCGGAATGTGCGATCGGCTTTTCGGGCGGCCGGTTTGACGGAGTTGATGCACTATTCTTTGGTGAAAACTGAGGGAGAAAATCAGGTTGTGCTGGCTAATCCGCTGTTTGTTGAGTATTCAGCTTTGCGGACTGAGATGCTGTCGGGTTTGATTGATGCTTTTGGGTACAATTTGGAGCAGGGAAACGGCGCGCTTAACGGTTTTGAGGTGGGCCGCATTTTCGGGAAAGATGGGGATGTAATGAAAGAGTCAGATGCCGTTGCGGGGATTATTGGCGGCGACCCGACGGCGTGGAAATGGCAACAGGGCGGGCGCGATCGACCTTTGACTTGGTTTGAGGCTAAAGGTGTCCTAGAAAGCGTGTTTCAGGGCTTGGGTTTGGCGGTGGAATATGCAAGCGATTCGTCTAATGGGCGCTTGCATCCGGGGCGCACAGCCGCCCTATCGTTAAACGGGAAACAGTTAGGAGTTTTCGGACAGTTACACCCGCAATTGCAGCAGGAAAAGGGTTTGCCTGAGCAGGTTTATGTGTTTCAATTAGATTTAGCGGTGTTGTTGGATGAGTTAGGGCGATCGCAGAACGCGACTCGCAAATTCGCGGGTTATTCGAGTTTCCCCGCTTCCGACAGGGATATTGCATTTTTTGCACCGATGGAGGTTCCGGTTGTGGAGATGCAAAGTGCGATGAAGAAGGCGGCTGGTAGTTTGCTTTCTTCGGTGGAATTGTTCGACGAGTATCGCGGCGACAATGTACCGGCGGGACAACGTAGTTTAGCATTTCGGTTGATTTATCGATCGGGCGATCGAACATTAAGCGAAACCGATGTCGAACCAGCCCAACAAAAAGTCCGCGACATCCTAGTCGAAAAATTCGGAGTCAGCCTCAGAAGCTAACCGTAGGGTGCGCACTGCGCACCTTCCCCTAACTCACACGTAAAAACCGAGAAACCCGGTTTCTTCCAACATTTCCCGCCACCCAACCAATATATTCATAGAAACCCGGTTTCTGCGGCCAAGCTAGTCCTAAATTCACTCCAAATACTGAGAAACCGGGTTTCTTCCAACATTTCCCGCCACCCAACCAATATATTCATAGAAACCCGGTTTCTGTGGCCAAGCGAGTCTTAGATTACGGCACAATTTAATCATCATTTAACTGCCACAACATCTCTGACACACAAAAAGAAATATCAGGAAATTGCAAAGGAGAAATACTCGCATCATAACCAAGAATCACCCGACTCAGATAACCATCCTGACTCGGTTCTCTAAAAAGATGAAGTTGCTGATTATTCACATCCAAAACCCAATAATCAGCAATTCCAGACTGAGCATAAATGGTCGCTTTAATCCCGCAATCCGTTTTCAGGCTGCTATCTGCAACTTCGACAATCAGATAAATATCAGCAGCAGTTGGAAGACGGGCTGCATAGTAACGTGGATCTCGGACAAGTAGAGCAATATCCGGTTCAGGTTCAGAGTAATCATTGAGCCGAACAGGATCTTGTATGCTCATTAATACCAAGCTACCTAAACGATTTTGCAGTAGTTCTACTGTACATTTAATTGTTGCACCATGTGCTATGCTTTTAGCTGCAATTTTTACTATCTGCCCTGCCAGTAATTCCACCCGTTCATCTTCATCAAGAATACCAATTTCCGTCATCAGGTCATATTCTTGAACCGTCAACAGCCGAATGTCTAATAAAGTCATAGCTTGCTCCTCTATGAATTTAGTAATATTATAGTATAAGTTATAATCAGTCCCGTACTCCGACTGAAGAAACCGGGTTTTTAGTCGAATCGCGGGTTATAACAAGGTCTTTTGGTAAAAAACCCGGTTTCTGGGCCCCGTGGGACTAATAATTTAAATAGCGATAATGTCAAACTTATGGAAGAATTAATGGAGTTGAAGGAGTTGCTACACCGAGGTAAGGTTGCGGAGGCTCTAGTGTTGGTGGAAGAATTGGAAGAAATGAGTAAGTCCGATAAACTTAATAAAATTTTTAGTTATGGGATTATTCTGCTACTGCATCTGATTAAAAAAGTTGCTGAAAACCGTACTACTAAGTCTTGGGAAACTTCGATTTTTAATGCGGTTAAGCAAATTCAACGCACTAACAAGCGACATAAAGCGAAAGGCACTTATCTCACGGAAGAGGAATTAGTCGAGACTTTGGAGGATGCCTATGAATCTGGGTTGAAGTCGGCGGCTTTAGAGGCTTTTGAAGGAATTTATGATGTCGAAGAAATTGCCAAGATGGTGAACCGAGATGATATTATGAAAATGGCGATCGGGTTGATTTTAGATAAATAACCTGAAATTTAGATTTTTTGAGAGGTTGACAGATATGACTAAATATGTGATGTGGGGAAGTTACTGCCCAGACGTTCTCGAAAAACGCGCACCATTTCGAGACGCGCACCTAGCCGGACTTGCCAAGCAAAAAGAATCCGGTGTATTGATTACCATCGGCCCCACCAAAGACTTAACTAAAGTTTTTGCGATTTACGAAGCCGCAGACGAAGCCCAAGTGCGAGAATTAGTTGAAACCGATCCCTATTGGGTAAATCAGGTTTGGACAGAATACGACATTAAAGAGTGGATTCAAGCGTTTTAAAGGAGTTAACAGGGTGAATATCTTAAGACTAGGCGACGACGAACTGGTTCCAGTAGATTATGGCGACTTGCTGGACAAGATTTTAGAAACTTTGCAGGTAAAGAACCCGTTTAACGTATCAGAAGACCGCCGTCGCTTGTTAATTGATATTGACACGATTGCTGCGGATGTTGCCCAAAAGGAAGTACGGCCACCCTTGGGTTCTTCTGAACGTGAAGCACATTCTGCTACGGTCAATTTTCTGCAGGAAGTTGAGGCGAGTTTTCCCAGCAAAGTCAGGCAGATCAAAGAATGTTTGCAGCAAAACTTAGAATTAATTTTAGGACAAAATGTTGCAGTTGAAAAATTTGCAGCTAGTTTAACCAGTCCTCTAGAGTCTCTTAAAGGCAGCGGAAGTCAGTTAGGCCTCAAATACGATTTCGACAAAAAACATCATAATTTACAGAAAAAAAAGCTGACTTTGGAACCCTTGGGCACTGGCAGCGATTCGCTGCTGAAGTTTCACAAGGTGACGGTTTCTGTCCGAAATGCAGATATTTTTGAAGAAGAGTTACAAAAGGGTTTAGAAAATTATATTGATGAAAAAGCTGAAACTGACGATGACAAGGAAGCACTGAATCGCCTGCTTGAGGAAATGGTGACAGATAAAAATTCTGATTTTCATCGGTTGGTTCGAGTTGTCGATAAGGAAACTCTGGGACAACTCAAGAAAGAAGCTAAAATTACTTATTTGGAGTATATTTTAGCTAATATCAGCCCGGATAAAGCAGATACTCGCGGCTGCATTTATTTGGAAGATTTAATCCGGCGTTTGCGGTTGATAGAAAAGTATATCAAGGACACCGAGAATAAAGGTGAGGGAGATTACCTGGTTAATTATCAGGGAATTGAGGTTAATTATAAAGATATGTTTTCGCGATCGGAAGCTTTGGATGCGCTGCCCATTATTCCGATTATAGCAGGTAATCTGGGAGAAACGACTGATACTTATGAAGGCGATCGCCAATTTGTATTTGGCTTAAAACTCAAGTTTGGCAACCCAGTTCCATCCCACGGCGCTAATAGCCTATTTGACTACAATCTCAGCCTACTAAATCCTGACAGCCCAGAACACTTAGCCGCATTAGAGGAACCTGCCTACCACGAAACTTTCTTTCGCAAGGTACTAAAAATAGCATTTTTATACTATTTTGTATTTGCTTCTAACAGCAATCCGCTAGATCCCAATTATAACGCAGAATCTGAACTTGATTACGATCCGATCGCCAATTTCGATCGCAAGGTATTTCCCATACTCAATGAATCTAACGAAGATGCGAAAAAAGAGCTATTTCGCAATTTTATTAAAGGATTTGAGAAATTTAATATCGAGACAAAAATTAACACTCTTAAAAACTTCTTAAAAGACTTCATTAAAGCAAAAACTATTTTGCAGCCCCGTGCAGAAGCGCGACACATATTGATTGAAACAGGCATCCTCAGAAAAATAAATAATACCTTGACGACGGGGGATTTTTTCAAAAAAGTAGTACAACGCAATCCCAAGGAAACGCTTCAGTATATTTCCGTGGGACAGCCGAATGTCAACCCAGAAGCTATCTGTCAATTGCCAGTCAATATTATCATTGAAGATGTCCGCTATTTTTCAACCGATGAATTCCAAAGTTTCAGCATGGAATACAACATCAAAGATATCCAGGCTTTGCCTATACTTTGGGTTCCCAATGCCAAGCGTTCTCAAGAAATTTTAAATGAAAATTTTAAGGGTAAATTAGTTGTATTTCCCTACGAATACCGACGCTTAGACAGCAAAGGAGGTTTACAAAAGGAAGCAGCTTTTATTTACAAGTTTGCAGTTTTGCTACTGTCGTATATTTGCTTGCGAATCTTGTTGCAAAACTTACCAAATAATACATTTGTGCCGATGGTGAGAATTCACGAAGGCGACCACGATCATCCTTTCCCTTCGGAAAAGTTTATGCGGCATCTTTCCAAAACATTGTCTCACATTTTGAGCGAAAAGCACCGCACAAATTCCCAGGGATTCCGCATCAGGGGCACTTTGAGCGCTTTTAAAATCAGAAACGGTTTGAGTTCGCTGTATTCAATACTTCCTAAAAAGTTTCGATTTAACGACCTACAGCTATCTCCAGAATTGGATAATTTAGCAATTATTGCAGTATCTACAAGAGACAGCGACGCGAGAAAAGGCAGGGGCGATAATCGCGCATCGAGAAAAGCCTGTTTGCTAGGCGAAGTTACCGGAATTAGGCGCTATGAAGACGGGACTATTCAAGTGGGATTGCTGAAAACTTTCTCAGAAAACTACAGCCTTGAGCATCTTTATACTCAGCCGTCAATTCTCGAAGATATTGTCAGCCAACTTTACAATCGAGGATATCGAAATTTTGTGTATATCTCGCAAGCACCTTACATGAGCACGCTGCACATTACTCAAAATGATGAAGATGAGAAATTGTTTTTTATGTCGAAAGACATCATCCGCACCTTGAAAGGAGAACGACAAGATATTAGAATTTATCCGGTATTTTTTGATAAATACTATGTCTACAGTCCCCAAAAGCATCGGGGAGAATCTTTTTATATTCAAGATACAGCGGAGCTTGCCAGCTTATTTGCAGATAGGAGCAAGCAAGCGGCTATGTTTTTCAATTTGTTTAACGGGATTAAGGTAGAGCAAGGGGGAAAAAACTTTTACTACGGGGTGATTTCCTATTCGACGCTGTTGAATATTTACGAAGGAATTCTTGACGATCAAAATATTCGTCAAGGTTTGATTTATGACGGTGAAATTAAAGATACTTTGCTGCACTATTTGACAATATTTCACTTTTCCAAGTACGAAGCTCGCCAGCAGATTAGTTTAAAGCTCGATCCATTCGATCGCATTATTGGCGATAATTCTGTTGGAGCTTTATCTGAATTCAGTCACGCGGGTGGTCGTGCGAATTTTAACTCGCTGGCATTTTTGAACAAGGTAAGAGAAGTGTTAAATGTAGCAGATAAAGGTCGAACATAATGATAGCAGCAAACTTTGGCAGACTCTTTGAAGTTGGATTTAATATCGGGATTCTGGCGGGAATTCAGCAGCAAAAAATTCCTCACAATTTCGGCGACTCCTACCGCCTGGATTTGCAGCAGCTTGAGCTTTCAAAGATGATAGCCGAAATTATCAAGTCGCACAACATCCCAAGCAGTTTGAACATTAAAATAGTAGAAAAATGGAGCGTGTTTTATATCCACAAAGGTTTTCTAGGCGGCTTGAATTTTTTCCGGGAGTACCTCAAAGCGATTGGCCCAAAACCGCAGCATTGGAAAATTTTATACTGTCAGTGCAGTTTTGCTAATACTAACAGTATTGGAACCTATCAAAAAGAAGATAAAGAAGGTTTTAAAGAAGTTTTACTGCAACTAAAAGCTGTCAAACCCAGTCTGTCAACTGCCGATATTAATTTGTACATCAATCGCTACTCAAAAACGGGTAAATTTCTGTGGGCGGATACGCTTTTGCTGCTACAGAAAGGCAAGAATTTTAGAATTTTGTGTGTTGATTTATCTGTGTTTTCTCCCGCTGCTGCTGAGCTTCCCGATTTGCATGAATTTGAGGTGGTCCGGAAACTGCTAGTGAGAGAAATTAGCTATTTGCGATCGAAAAGTGTTTTTTCTAACCTGGGAATTGATACCAGCATTTTAGGAATTGATTTTTCGGAGGAGTTGCAAGAGTATTTTAAAGCTTTTAACTATCAGGATAAGGAAACCAGTAAGTTAATTCAAGCGGGTAGCTACGCTCACAGTTTCTATGGATTTTTGCAAGAAACAGAAATTGTATCTAGCCAAGCTAATGTATTGTTTAATGTAGTCGGTTATAGCGATCGCAGTGTTAATGCTATTTCGCTGCGTCAAGACCAAATTAATATTTTGTCCACTTGTTCGCAAATCTACAAAAAGAAAGACACATATAAAGATATTAACACTGCTCGCAGCAAGGTTTTAAGAGTTATTCAAATCAACGCGACTCGCAGTTTTAAAGAAGGCAGAAAGTTTGTCGATTCTCTGTTAGGAATCGGGAAAGAGGCTAGCCTTATACCTCATACTGAGCGGATTGATGGTTTTGCTAATTCGATCGATATTATATCAGATAAACTGGCAGATGATTTGCAAATTTCTCGCGGATTGCATTTGAGAGACGCTCATGCTGAATTGATTGTAAAATCACTGCAATCTGAGGAAACATATGTTTTTTTAACTGGGAATCCGGGAATTGGGAAAACAACTGCGACCGCCAATTTCCTGAAAGCACATATTAACGACGGTTTCCTATTTTTTTACGTCAGTCCCCGCAAGCAAGTTAACTTAGATATCATCGAGAAATTCAAAGATAAAAAAACAGGTTTGCTGTGCGACAATAGCCTATTCTGTATTAACACAAACTCCGATATTATTGCCAGCAATGGGGGACGACGTACCGTCAAGTACGCCTCAAATAGCCGCGATGGAGATTTCACAGAAAAAACGGTTCATTTTTTCAAAGACAATGCCGAAAATCAGAGAAGAGAATATCACCAGCGGCAAATTGAAAGAAGAGGTGAAACCGTACTTCAACCCGCAAGCGTCAAAACTATGGGAGTGCTAAACAGCACTTGCGATGCAATTTATACCCTGATCAACCGTCAAATTTCTAATAATATTGTCGCTACGGTTTCTATCCAATCTTTGAAAGTTACAGCAAACGGAGAAAACACCCTCAAACATTTTGTCAAGATATTTCAAGATGTTTTCAACAAACGTACAGGAAATGTGATACCTGCTAAAATGCAGGAAATATCGAGTCGCATCAAACACTTATTCATCATGATAGATGAAGTCACGGGAGATGATGGCGGTGTCGAGTTTTTGTCAGAAATTACTCAAATTGTCAAAGAATATGAATTGGCGGATGCGCGGCACGGTTTTAATACTAAAATTATTGTAGCAGATGCTTCGATTGTTGACCCGGATGTGATTAAACAACACCTAAATGATACCTCACCGGAACCGGATAAAATATATTTCAAAAAATTACCGAAAAATTCAGAGGAAATCCCGCCACTACAGATTACTCCTTTTGAATTCAAACGGTTAGCTGCTAAAGCAATCAATACTAATTCCTATCCCGCTAGCAGTTTAGATATAACTTACAAAGTATTTGTAGAATGTGTCAAATTCACTGAAGATATTTCCTTAAATCCAAAGAATGATTTAGTTAAACGGGTACAGTCTCAAATAATTGAAGATATCAATCAGCGGTTAGCAATCCCTGGTGTAGAACAAATTATCGTCTACATTCAGGATAAGCGAAGATTGACTGAATTAATTGTGAGAATTCGATCTAGTCGCGACAGATTCGATCCGTTTCTCGATTATCTGGAAGTCCACGCGAATATTTCGGAAGAGGAAAAAGAGCAAATACATAAGTGCAAAAACACAGTTAAAGTAATCTTCATGACTGCATCGGGAAGTCGCGGCTTGTCTTTCCCGAAAACTAAGCATATTTTAGTAGATATTCCCCGCTTTCAGATTGAGAAAAATCTGATGGAGGTGATTCAAGTTATTTATCGGGGGCGCGGGGAAGATGATGATGGTAATACGCTGGATGGTGAAGCTAAGGAGTTGGTTTTTTACTTGTCTGATACGGCGGTTTACTATGCTGATGATGCGGAACTTTCGCTACAGGAAAGCAAGTTGAGTTTGTTGAATTTGCTGCTAATTCTCAAGACTGCGGTGATGACGCGGATTGTGGGATATGGATATTTGGGTAGGGAAAAGTTTTTGATGATTCCGATTGGCGGGAAGTCGATTTCTGCTGGGGGCGATACTTTTAGCAGCAAAATAGCGAGTTTGATTAAAGCGTTGAAAAGCGAACATCGCAGTCGCCCCCAAAATGTGTATTTTAAGGAGGTTTATGAGGGGCTGGAGGAGCTTTTGAGTCGCGGGGAGTATGAGGTTTTGCCAAAATCTGAGGAGTCTCGTGGAAAGGGAAAATCTTACTTGGAAATGCGGGAGAATTTTAATCGGAAGTTTTTGCAGATGTGCAATCCTCTTGAGGGTTTGCTGGGTTACGATCAGCTAGAGGTTGGTCATGTTTTGGGGAGTTTGTTATTAGTTCCTTTGGCTGATAAAAATTTGAAGGAAAACTATCAGATGCGGCTGAATCGGGAAATTAAGAAATGTTTGGAGAATCAGTTGCTGAAAAAAATGGAGACGATCGCAAATAGTAAATCCTCTCCTGAGAATGTAAAATCGGCTATTCGGGGTGGCGCGATCGAGCTTTTGCAGTTTCTCAACGGCGAAATCGAGAAAACTCAGTATTTCCAGCAGCAGAGTCAGCAGTTCGATCGCTATTATGCTATACCTTTGTTTGCTTTTGTCAGCGGCGAGGAGATGCAGGAGTATTTTGCACAGACGAAGCTGGAGGAACCGGAAGACAGGAGGTTTCGGGATATTTTGTCGGCTTACGTGCGATCGACCTATCCGATAGACAGTGTAATGCCGATCGGGCATAAGTACCACGAATTCCCGTTTATCGTGTTTAGAAGCTACAGTTTAGAGCAAAGTCGGGAAAAGATGTTTACCGATAAATACCTTTTGAGTTCTAATGAGTTGAACGTACTCAATTTGATTTTGTCGAAGCAAGACGGCGGTTGAAACCGCCCGGTTTTCCATAAAAAATTGTACAATAACAAAAATGAAAATTTCCAGCAAACAGGGTTAAACAAATATGGCAGTCAAAGTAGGAGATACGGCACCGGATTTTACCTTAACGTCGCAAACTGGCGCATCAGTTAGCCTCAAGGACTTTCGTGGTCAAAAAAATGTCATTGTCTATTTTTACCCCAAAGACGATACACCGGGATGCACAGCGGAAGCTTGCGCTTTTCGGGATAGTTACGAAGTTTTCAAAGACGCCGGTGCAGAAGTAATTGGGATTAGCGATGATTCGCAACAATCCCACGAGAAATTTGCGTCAAAATATCAGTTACCATTTACACTATTGAGCGATACTGGTAATAAAGTTCGGCAATTATACGGCGTTCCAGCTACTATGTGGATTATGCCCGGTAGAGTGACTTATGTCATTGACAAACAAGGGGTTGTCAAGCATATTTTTGACTCGATGTTGGATTTTAAGGCTCACGTTTCGGAGGCGCTGAAGACTTTGGAAGCTATTAAAAGTTAGGTGGAAAAACCAAGAAAGGACTAAAGTCCTTACTACAAACCTTTCGTTCGTAGTGAGGACTTTAGTCCTTTTTTGCTAACGACTTGCAGCCATTAACAATTAGAAATTATCTAGCTTTTCCCAACACTAGATTTTTAATGTGCAGCGCTTTCAGCAGTTTTGCCATGTTTGCTATTACCGTTGCCGTTGCCGTTGCGCGGTTGGATCACTCCATAGCCACCGTGAGTCTTGCGTTCGTAGAGTACGTTTATTTCGTCTGTTTCCGCATTACGGAACATATAGAAATCGTGATCGATAATCTGCAATTGTTCCAAGGCTTCTTGCACAGTCATTGGAGGCATCGCAAAATACTTAGTCCTCACCACCTCAGCAGGAAGTTCGGGAGTTCGATCGCCAATCAAATCCGCTGCTACAGGATGTTCATCAACTACCGCAATTGTTTTGGGACTATTCTGGATTTTGTTGTCGTGGCGTTTTTCCTTAAATTTCCGCAGTTGACGAGCTATCTTGTCGGCAACCAAATCTATGCTGGCATAAAGGCTTTCCGTGCTTTCTTCAGCCCGAATCACGCTACCGTTAGCATAAATTGTCACCTCAGCAGTCTGCTTAGGATTGATCCTGGGGTTACGAGCCACCGATAGATGAATGTCCACTTCAGTAGTCAAAGTTTGAAAATGGCTAACCGCCTTTTCAATCTTTTCGTTGACGTACTCGCGAATCGCATCGGTGATTTCTATATTTTTACCCTGGATAACAAGCTTCATAGAGCTCCCTCCCTTCTGTAACTTGGGTATAGTTTATACAATAGCATTATGTATTCAACAAAACACTTTTCTTTCAATTTTTTTTATATGTTGACAATTCTTGATTTAAACTGCACCAATATTCCGTAAAAACACTATTGATTTTTTTCATGCTTTCCCCTATTATCCCTCAAAACCTAAATGCACAACCCTGCTTACTCTTCGATTGGGGACAAGTGCCTTACTCCCAAGCTTGGGAAATCCAGCAAAAACTGGTGCAAGAACGCCGCGAGAATCCTGATTTGCCTGATGTGCTGATTTTGCTGGAACATCCGCCGGTTTACACTTTGGGGCTGGGATCAAAGTTGGAATTTCTGAAATTTGACACCGAAACTCAGCCAGAATTGCACCGAGTTGAGCGCGGTGGTGAGGTGACTTACCATTGTCCAGGCCAGTTGGTGGGCTATCCAATTTTAAATTTGCGCCGTCATCAGCAGGATTTGCACTGGTATTTGCGGCAGTTGGAGGAAGTGCTGCTGGGAGTGTTGGAAGTTTGCGGGCTGAAGGGTTCGCGGGTTCCGGGAATGACTGGGGTTTGGGTGAATGGCACCAAGGTGGGGGCGATCGGCATTAAAGTCAGCCGCTGGATTACGATGCACGGTTTTGCCTTAAATGTTTGCCCGGATCTAGCAGGTTTTGGGCAAATTGTACCTTGCGGGATTTCCGATCGACCGGTTGGCAGTTTGGAGCAATTTATACCGGGAATTGAGGTCGATCGAGTGCGATCGATCCTTGTCGCTGAGTTTGCTCGCGTTTTTGCAGTGGAAATTGTGCGATCGAATCTGTAGGGTGCGTCGCTGTCAACCTTACTACTAACGATCGCAGTCAGTTTTTTAAGTGCGATCGGAATTTTCCTCTTCATACACCATTAAATCTCCCGGTTGGCAGTTTAGTGCTTTGCACAAAGCATCAAGAGTTGTTTCATCAATTCTTGTCAGCCGGCGGCGGGTTTTGATTTTAGAAACAGATGTTGGGTGCATCCCAACTCTAGCCGCCAATTCTTTATTGCTGATATTGCGATCGGCCATCACAACTGCCAATTTCCAACGGATCACTGCGGGTGCTCAACTACTAGCCAGGACTTTGCAAGGTGATGTTAACATCCTGCAACCTTCACTAACACTTGTTTTGCCGTATCGGCAATATTCTTTGTCGTATCGCTTGATTTGCAGCAGCGAATGAACTATGCTGAGGATGTACAAACGGAAAAGCGATCGCCCCCCGAGCGTGGAAAACTTAAGGGCGATCGCTATCCGACTATTGTTTAGTTAAAACTCATGATATCACAGCCAAAGTCAGTTCCCGAACTCCTGCGCGAAGAAATTCCCGACGCACCCACCGGAAAGCAACCGATCCGATTGTTGATTTGCGGGATTCCCAAAGCGGTAGAAAGTATCGTTAATCTGCTGCACGTTTTAGGTTTTGCAGAAGTTGGGGAATGGAGCCCGCCTCTACCATCGCCGATCGCAGGTGAAGTAATGCGGATTTTAACCCGTTACTGGAAAGAATAATCTTTAAGGGCGATCGCCCTTTATTGAGCAAAGTGCGATCGCTCTTAAATCATCAAAAACATTAGGCTTAATTCCCCATCCAATCACCTAAAAACTCCAGACTAAGGATGCTAAATATCGAATCGAATTAACGCGGCGGTGTTTGCGAGACTTGGGGGGTATCATAGAGATAATTTTAATGGTCTGTACTTACTAACTCAAGAATTGAGAGAATTGGTGGTATAAGGCGCGATCGCGGGCTTCCCTAACCTTAGCTTAGTCGCGGGAAGCCCCGCGCCAAACATGGTACGACCTTGAGCGACGGGATGTTCGCTGTGCGAGTCAAGGGGTTCGATGCCCCGCCGACTTTGCAAATAATCTATGCCACCACCCTATTATTTATCATGTTCTGTAAACCGTGTTTACATAATGGAATGTTAAAAGCAGTCAAGGTCAGACTTTACCCCACGGATGCACAGCAAGCTCATTTGGCTCAAGCTTTTGGGTGTGCCCGTTGGGTCTGGAATCAGTCACTTGCGGTTATGTCAATAGCTTACAAAGAGACGGGTAAAGGTTTGTCTGCTCTTGATATGAAAAAGCAGATCCCGTTCTGGAAAGCTGAACACGAATGGCTAAAAACTTGCTATTCACAATGTCTTCAGCAATCTGTGCTAAATCTATCTCAAGCCTTCATTAACTTTTTTGACGGACGTACTGGTTATCCATCTTTCAAAAATCGCCATGGTCGGCAATCCCTTCAATATCCCGCAAATGTCAAACTATTGAGCCAAGGCGAAATTAAATTCCCAGGTTACTTAGGAACGGTAAAAGCTAAGGTTCATCGAGACATAGAAGGAAAGTTGAGGACTGTTACAGTGTCGAGGATGCCTGATGGTCGCTCAGAATGCTTCGCTATTGGTCGAGGATGGTCTTGACTCGCCAGAACCCAGTAGTGAAGGCAAGACGATTGGGCTTGACTTGGGGCTAATTGATTTTGCCGTCACTTCGGATGGCTCAAAATACCAAAACCCACGGCATCTTAAGAAGCATGAGCTTAACTTAAAACGCAAACAGCGAAAGCTATCTCGCAAAAAGGATAAGACCACAAACAAGCGGCGTAAAGCTCGTATTGCTGTGGCAAAAGTGCATTCTAAAATTTCGAGAGTGCGCTCGGATTTCCTCCACAAGCTGTCCCGTAAGACAGTTAACGAAAACCAAGTTATCGTGGTGGAAAATCTAGCAGTGAAAAACATGGTCAAAAATCATAACCTTGCCAAGGCAATTAGTGATGCAGGTTGGGGAATGTTTTGCACCATGCTCAAATACAAAGCAGAGTTTGACGGCAAGACTTATCTAGAAATAGGCAGGTTTTTTCCCTCTTCTCACCTTTGCTCAAATACGCTGCTACAAATCCCAAAGATGGATCTCAGTGTCCGCTCGTTTGATTGCCCTCGTTGTAATCAGCGACATGACCGAGATGTGAATGCGGCGATCAATATCAGAAATGAAGGCTTACGGATTTTGGCGTTGGGAATCAGCGCTACTGCCCTTGGACGCAATGTAAGACCAAAACGGTATGGACGCAAGTCTACTACTGTAGAGGCTGTTGCGGTTGAATTGGGAAGCCCGCGTTCTATCTGTACTCAGATGAACGTCGGGTAATTCACAGAGAAGCAAGACCGATGCAGAAATACCTCCTAAGAGTTTTGCGATCGCCCCTAGCGTCTGGTAGGATTCTTGTTAATTATTGCGCTCCGATCAGGAGAAAAAATTTATGGCAGATATGTCCGGTCAAGACCCCTCGGAAATTAAAATGGCGACGGTTGATGAAGAACAAAAAGGCGCAACGTTTAGCGGTACGGTCATTCTTGCTATCGATGCCGAGGCTGGGGAAGTCGTTTTCTTCAGAGACTTTTTGATTGAAGATTATAAAGGTGAACTTACCGCTTATCTGGCAACAGATGGCAATATAACGAAAAGCATTGATTTAGGCGAACTTAAGCATAAGAGCGGTAGCTTTAAGCTGCCAATTCCGCTGGGGACGGATACATCACCCTACAATACAGTCGTGTTGCGCGACGAAAAAAGCAAGAAAAAAATTGTGACGTTCGAGCTGTAAAATTTGCAATTTAGCTCGTAGTTGGGCCAAATTCGTTAGTGCAGCCCTCGAAGAGGATCGCCCTTTTTTTCCTGAAGTGCGATCGCCCTTAAATTAAGGTGCGTCACTTTCGATCGAACGGCGAAGTTTGGCGATCCCTCGTAAAGTGACGCACTCTACTTTTTAAAACGGAATCGGATCGTAATCGGGATTTTCCGGCTCGTTAGGCGAACTCGACTGGCGATCGGACTCAGAATTTGAAGACTGATGCGAGTTCCAATCCGAACTAGATGTGCGGTTAGAGCCGCTTGGAGCGCTGTTAGAACTGCGCTTGTGCGAGCCTAAAGGTACTACATTGCTCGGCACATTAGCCGGGGCGGTGTCGCGAATTTGAGCCGGTTCCGGGGCGGTTCTAGCTGCGGGAGCCGAACTCATTGCATCAGCCCCGACACTGTAAATCCTTTGAGCTGTCAGTTCAGCGCGCTTTTCTTTAATACCATCTCTTTCGATCGTATTCATGCTCAGCCGCCCCTCAATAATCACGCGATCGCCCTCGTGATATTTCTCGTGAATTTCTTGAGCAAAATTTCCCCATCCTATCACTTTCAAATGTTCGGGCGGATCTTCAGGTTTGGGGCCTGGAAACTGCACCAGCATCTCAGCGATTTGAAGTTGATTGTCAGGAGTATAACGGAGTTGCGGTTGTTGAATTATTTCCGCCATCAAAATGCAGCTATTCATCAGAAAAATGGGTGTGAAACCCCGTCCTTCTAGGACGGCTTTACAATTAATTTGCAATGCGCCATGAGTTGTAAGACAAAAACTTACAATCCGCAGACCATGCATTTTGACACAACCGTTTGCCAGTACCTAAGCTGTGCAAACTAATTGTTTTCCGAGTTGGGTCTTTCTTCGTAGGCGACTCTTGCCAGCCACCTACGTAGCAAAACCCATACTTTCGGTGTTTGACGATTGAACCGCGTTTGAATCCCGCACTCAAAGTGCCACCATACCTCGAACGGATGTGACCCGGAGCGTGTTGCAATCGGTGTAACTGGCGTCGATGAAACTCAAGAGGAATTACTTCTATCAATGCAGTGTTATCGGGTTTAAAATGCCCCCCAACGCACCAGTTAGCTAGCACCCAAGAATCAACGCAGTGTGCCTCAAATTTGTTTGATAGCTTCTGCTTTGACTTGAGGAGTTCACTCAATTGACGTAATTCATAAGTATCATTGCCCGTCTTAGTTTCAACACGAGCGATTTTCTCAAGCTCTGCATAGAACCATTGCTTGCCTACTCCTAGCGGACTAAACGATACATTCCACTTGCGTGCGTTTTTCCAGGTTCGGGCTTTGATATCTTCTACAACGAAAGTTGATATGGGGAACATCAAAGTTAGCCATTTAGCTATCCTTAATTTCCACTGCCACCTCGCCTTAGTTGATGGAGGCAGTCGATATTTGTTGACCAGTCGGTTGGCTCGGTTTTTGCGGCATGGCGTGTTGCGAAAACGCCTGGCGCACCGCATATTTCGCCTGATCTCAACATGGTCTTTCACCCAATCAACAGCATGGGTTTGAATGTTGAGATAAGTATGCGCTTTGGATTTAACCGTAAACGCTTCTCGCTTCGATCCGGGATCGATACCAACTGCAATTGGTTGGCGGTGCGTGTTGGATGGTTCTATGTTGAGTCGAACGCAAAACACTCCTTTTTTCCAAAATGGTGTCGCCTTGCCAGACTTAATCCAACGCTTTGCCCTGCTTGGATTTGTCGGCATTAAGGGTCTGTTTTCGCTATCTAAGACTGGAACAAACATTTACGGTAAGTCCTATTTCTAGGTTTGTATTTCCCTTCGCCACTGGCACATCCGAGCGGTTAAAAACTAGGGAGGTATTCTTAACGTCAGTTGGGATACCACTCCCAGATGGCTCAGTTTGTCTTGAAGACGCAGGCTAGACACTGTTTTAGTCTTGAATTAAGAAGCGGGTGTTGCTCCCTCTTTCAAGCCCCATCCCTTTTAGGGTGGGGTTAGTGACCTGTTATCTGTGCGTAATTGGGAATTGGGAATTGGGCATCGGGAATTGGGAATTGGCCAAACAGGGACTTCGGGATTGGGAATTGGGCATGAACTTTCAAGTAAAAAGGTAAAACTTAAAATAACGCATTTTATTTTTTTACTTTTGCATTACCAATTCCCCATTGCCAATGCCCAATGCCCAATTCCCGATTACACGTTACCAAATTTATCTTGGAGAACCGCCGTCTCGGCTTGACTGACAAAATCGTGAACGAGGGCGCGGTACTCCTTCAACGTTTCAGATACCCAATCTCGATCCTCACTGTTGGCGAAGATATGAACGGTCGGTTCACTAGCATCGGGTAAAACTAATACCCAATTGTCGTCGCTGTAGTTAAAAATCTTCACTCCATCTAATAATTCTAAACGATCGGGCGAATGAGTTTCTACTAAATGTCGCATCAGCGAACCCTTGATAGTCCAAGGACAGCGGACGCTGTAACTGCGGTGGGTGATGCGGGGAAGTTCCGCCTTGATCTGTCCGAGCGATCGCTCCTGAATCGTCATCATTTCTATCACTTTAGCAATGCAGAACATTCCGTCAAATCCGGGATGCAACTGCGGGAAAATAAAACCCATAAGGCCGCTGCCGCCCAAAACTACATCCGGGTTCCTGTTAGCGGCTTCCATCAAAGCAGTTGGGTTCGCCTTCGTGCGGATTACCTTGCTTTGATAGCGGCGGGCGATCGCCTCCACCGCAGAAGACGCATGAACCGGCACTACTACTGTACCTTTGGGATGAGAAGTCAGCATCAAATTTACCATCAACGCCGTCAGCATTTCCCCACGAATCGCTATCCCAGACTCATCTACCAAAATGAGCTGTTCGCCGTTAGCCGATACCTGCACTCCAAAATTAGCGCTGAGTGCTTTCACCACCCGGCCGAGTTGGTCAAGCAAATATTCCCGTTCCCCGTTGCTTAGAGAAGTCTGCTTGAGACTGGCATTGAGTACCACCGCATCGCAACCGAACTTGGCAAGCATTTGGGGCAAAATTGCTCCAGAAACCGCGTAAACGTAATCGATTACCACCTTAGTATTGCTGTAGCGTATTGCCTCAACATTCATCTGCCGCTCAAAAATCCGGTTGTAAACGTCGAGAGCTTGGTTAAAGTACGACATCTCTCCAATTTCGGGAATTAGAGCTCGCCGCAAATCTTCCTTAAAATAAGCCCCCTCGATTTTTTTCTCAGCTCCTTTAGTAATATTGATGCCTTTGATATCGAAGAATTCAATTAAAATGTGGTCGGAGCGATCGGGCGAAATGCGAACATGAATGCCGCCAGCAATCGACAGCGTAGACGAAACCGTGCGCGCGATCGGAATTGCCGTCGATTCCAAATTGACCACATTAATTCCCACCGACATCAAACCCGCAATCAAAGACCTCGAAACCATCCGCGAAATGCTCCGCTGGTCACGAGAAACCGATACCGAAGTCCCAGGTTTCAAAGTCGAGCCATAAGCCGCGCCCAATTTCACCGCAAATTCCGGAGTAACATCCACATTTGCCAGTCCTTGAACACCACGCTGACCGAACAAATTCCGCTTAGCTTGTTCTCCCCAAATTAAATTTTGATTTAACAGAGCGCCGGATTCAATATTTTTGCTCGGCCAGACGCGCACGCTTGGCCCCACTTGCGCTTCTTCTCCCACGATCGACATTGAACCGACGACAGCACCTTCGAGGACGTGAGCGCGCCTGTCTACGCGGGTGCTCCGGCAAATCACGCAGGCCCTAAGATGAGCGTCTTCGCCGACAATTGCTCCGTTCCACACGATGGGACGTTTGAGGTTGGCGTCGGCCCCGACAGTCACGTTATCTCCGAGCACCGTATCGGCATCGATTTTAACTCGGGCTCCAATTCGACAATTGCTGCCGATCATTGCCGGTACTTCGATCATCGCGCTATCGTCAATAAAAGTATTCTGACCTACCCAAAGTCCCGATCGAACTTGGTTGTAGTAGGTCAAATCGAGTTTGACCTTTCCCCGCAGCGCGTCGTACTGAGCTTCCCGGTAAACATCTAGCTGGCCGACATCGCACCAGTAACCCTCGGCGATGTAACCGTACATCGGCTCGTTTTTTTCCAGCAGCAAGGGAAACAAGTCTTTCGAGAAGTCGCACTCCTGATTTGCCGGCAGGTAGTCCAAGACTTCGGGTTCTAAAATGTAGATACCCGTATTGACGGTATCGGAGAAAATTTCGCTGCTAGAAGGCTTTTCCAGAAAACGGCTGATGCGGTAATTTTCCTCGGTAATCACGACCCCGAATTCCATCGGATTGGGAACGCGAGTTAAAACTAACGTGGCTTTGGATTGCTTGCTGCGGTGAAATTTGATCGCTTCTGTCAAGTCGAAGTCTGTGATGCTGTCACCGCTGATCACCATAAAAGTTCGATCCAGCAGTTCAGCAATATTTTTGACGCAACCAGCCGTACCCAGCGGTTGGTCTTCCTCCACAGCGTAAGTCATTTGAACGCCAAACTCTGCCCCGTCAGTAAAATATTCGCGCATGACATCGGGAAGGTAGTGCAGCGTCGCAATAATTTCCGTAATCTGATGCCTTTTTAGCAAATTAATAATGTGTTCGGCGATCGGGCGATTTAGAATCGGCACCATCGGTTTGGGCAAATCGCACGTCAGGGGTCTGAGCCTCGTTCCCGACCCCCCAGCCATCAGCACTGCACGCATAAAATCCTCCTTGCTTAGAAAGCTCTCTACCGCTATTGTCCGCTAGAAAAAGTTTGCCTGCTGTAATTCGTGGGCCGCCAGCAATCAGTTCTTACTTAAATATCTTCGAGTAGTGACACGTCTGGGAAATCCCCTTCGGCCAGGCCGTCCCCCAACAGCAACCGATTTCAACCGAATTAGAACTTGCGGCATCCCACCAATCCCCCGGTCGAGCTCGGATTTGTAAGGGATGTTGGGTAATACCAGTTAAAAAAAAGAATGCAACTGTAGGCCCGTGCTCGAAACCCTTCTGTCATCAGTCATTCCCAATTCTTTCATTCTTCAATTTTCAATCTTATAAGTCCTCAGAATCATCAACTTTTGGCAGAAGTCCCTTTTTGCTTGCTCGGTGAAAGCTATTTCCTGGCTGTTATTTTTAAGTTTGTGGCCAACGGGGATTTTGCAGTCTCTTTCTGAAGGTGGAATTACTACGGCTATCGGTGCGCCTTGGCGTCTGATAAATGATAGATTAAGGGTAGCGCTTTGACTAGCTGACCCAAAATCCTATCCATTGCTTAGGGGTTTTTTAAATGAGTACGTTAATTAGCTTGGCATTGCTGATCGCTTACGGTGGCGGTATTTGGAAATTTTGGAATGGTTTCGATCGCACTAACTTCGACAGAAGTTTTGCAAATCGCCTGAAGCTGTCCCTGCTTTGGCCCGCGTTAATTTTTAATAAGCCTTACCGCCAAAACTTTACAAAAGCTCTCAAAGCTTCTAAAAGGTAATTCAAGAATGTCTAAAAAGTCGGATCGCCCAGTAGCGGGCCAGGAGCAGACTTGGTTTGCTAAAGGAAAATCAGATAGCTGGCAAGTTTTATTGTCGCAAGTCGCTTCTCGATTCGATCGCGAATACCGAGGAGAAGCTTTCGCCTTACCCGAAGAAGTCGAAGCAATGCCGATTTTCCTAGAATCAGTTGCAGGAACTCTCCAAGCAAAAACAGTTTCTCCCTTCTGGAAAATTGCCAAACCTCAAAAAAATCAGCGCTGTTTAGACATTGGCTGCGGAGTCAGCTTTCTGATCTACCCTTGGCGGGATTGGGAAGCATATTTTTACGGTCAAGAAATCAGCAGCGCAGCGCGAGACGCCTTAAACGCTCGCGGCCCTCAGCTCAATTCCAAGCTGTTCAAAGGCGTAGAATGGGCCCCCGCTCACCAGTTAAATTACGAAGAGGCTCAGTTCGATTTATGTCTCGCTACAGGCTTTAGCTGTTACTATCCCATAGACTATTGGAGTATTGTCATGGGAGAAGTAAAGCGGGTACTAAAACCGGGTGGTCATTTTGTTTTTGATGTCCTCAACCCCAATGCTCCTTTAGCAGAAGATTGGGCAATTTTGGAAACTTATCGAGCCGGAGAAGTATTTTTAGAGACAATAGAAGATTGGGAAAAAATGATTAAAGCTGCTGGCGCTAAGGTAGTAAAAAAGCAAAGTGGCGACTTATTTCAAATGTATAAAGTTGAATACAATTGAGAGGTTAAGGGGAATAGGTAATTAGTTTTGTAGTCAAAACTTCAATCGCCCCAAGCCGGGCCGGGCGGACGAAAAAAAACTTCATTCTTAGTGGAGAAAGTAGGGTGCGTCAGCAAGTAGAAATTAGTTTGAGAAGCAACAAATATTCAAGCTGACGCACCCTACTAACTACTAACTACTAACTCACAATAGTCAAGCAAGCAGATTGGATATTACCCATTCCCATACCGGATTGCCAATTATCGATGCCCAATTACCGATGCCCAATTAATTTTCGGTAGCGGCAGGAGAAGGCGCAGCTTCAGGCGACGGCGACACTTCGGCTGCCGGAGGTGGCGACACTTCGGCTGCCGGAGATGGCGACACTTCCGGGGCAGGAGATGGCGACACTTCGGGCTGCGGGGACACTTCGGCGGCCGGAGATGGCGCTGCTTCGGGCTGCGGGGACACTTCGGCGGCCGGAGATGGTGCTGCTTCGGGCTGCGGGGACTCTTCGGCGGGTTGCGGTTGAGGAGAAGGCGACGGTTCCGCGGCTGGTTTCGGTTCAGGCGAGGGCGACGGTTGAGCCGCAGGCTTGGGTGCGGGCGGCGACGGTTGGGCCCCTGGCTGCGGTTTGTTTGAGGGGGCCGGCGGCTTCTCAAACTGCGGTTTCACTTCAGTAGGCGCTGGGGAGGGCGGCTGGCCTGTTGGTCTGCTGGGCGCTGTGGGGGCGGGCGCTGGCTGCTGCTGACCTGGTGGGTTGGGCCTGGTTGGGGTGACAGGAATGCCACTACAAAGTTTTTCGTCGTACTTAAACTCGACAGCCAGTTGGTAAAGCTTGTGCGTGCTGGCTGCAGAAAATGTTAGAGAAGGGCTAATAATCGCAATTTTAGCCGCATTATCGAGAATACTGTAACCCGTGGGGACGATCGGCTGTGGCTCGGCCTTGAGCAAGCCTTGAGGGCTGACAACTGCTCCAAAAACTGCTCTTCCTTGGAGTTTTTGCGAGCAAGCTGTGACGGGATAAGGGACATTCACAGGAGTTGGCACCGTCATTTCCAAGTCAGGATAAGCCTTTTTGAATTTCTCAAACAAAGCAACATAGGTATCTGCAGCCGCAAGCTGTGTCTCTCTGTCGGTGGGTAAGGTTGAAGCCGGTTGGCCGGACTGTCCTAGCTGTCGCTGTCCCTCTTCAAATTGTTGTCTCCTGATTCTTTCTTCGGGAGTTTCTGCGATGAGATTCCTTTTATTCGGATCTTTTTGAGTCAATTTCGGCACTCCATCGGGTCCCACATTCCTGCCAATTGGGAATTCGGGGGTAAAGACTGGAGCTCCGTCTGGAAATAGTGGGAGTCCGCCTCTACTGGCTATAATCCTTTTGAGTGTCTCTGCTTCGTCTTCCGAGGCGTCGCCGGGAAGCTGGGGCACTTCATTCAGCGATGGTGGCGGCGGAATATTGCGATCAAAATTACCGGGTAAGGGCGGGAAAAGAAAACCGCTGGGAGGTACGGGTGGGACGAAAGTGGGTGTTGGCTGGGAGGGGGCTCTGACTGTTGGGGATGGAGTTTTGGGAGGTGGCGGGGCTGTTGGGGCTGTGAAGGGCGGGAGAGGGGAATAAGGCAGAGGGGAAAAGAATCCAGGAGGGGGCATTCCCGGCGGCATGGCGGGCAAGTTGATGGTATCAGGTGCGGGGGGCAAGGGCGGGGCTAACTTTGGCGCTGGCAGAAGGGGAACTGGTGCGATCGAAAACGGCGTATTAGAGGGTCTCGGTGGTATGGTTTGTGGGAGGCGGCTGGCTTCTGTGGGAGTTAGTTCTACTAAGCCGACAGAACCGGGGATATTTTTTGAGGAATTTCCACCATAAAGTATGTTTGAGAGCGTCGGGGCGGTTGCTCCGAGCACTCCGTGGAGGCCGACAGAAGCTAGGGCTGCCCACCAAAAAGGCTGGCGCAGCGGTTCGGAAAGGGTGTTGGCTAGGGAGGAAGAGTCAGTCATGACTATGGGGAATGGGGAATGGGGAATTGGTAATTGGTAATTGGTAATTGAGAATTGATAATTGGGAATTGGAAGTTAATAGTTATTAATTGATATTTTTTTTGAGTGATTTTAAAAGTTGCTGTTGGATAATTCAAAGGTATAATTTTAGCACGGTCGGTATGGAAATTGCCCGATCGACTTTTATTAAGATTTCGCGACCCTCACATCAAGCACTCAAGCTTAGAAACCCGGTTTTTTGACTGCTTCCACGCTTGTATAGCAACCGCAAATAGGGTGAGGACGTTGTTAATTGCTCAAACCATTGTTTTTCTTGCCGAATGCCTTTGGCCGAATCCTATACGCGGTTTCTCAGGTATTGTTGAGAATGGTCAGCGGGCGTCAGGCGGGCCGGACTGGGGTGATCTAAAAAACAGACTGCACCGCTGCTATACCGTCTTTTTCCGGGATCTGGAGCGCCACTAATTCATTAAACACGATCGAGCAAACGGATCGATCGGCGTTTCCAATTCGGTTACGGCATCAAAAAACTCAAAACTCATCGAGTGGCTGCGCGTTGTACGCGCCGGCTGGGGCGGCCATCTCCAAACTCCCTTGATTCACCAGCGATAGCGGTAATTTTTAAAAGGAGCTCCCTCGATGGTGAGCAAGTCGATGGGATAAATTGGAGCACCACTTGCCATATATTGAAACATTTCCCGAACTTCCTCTCCCCGCAACGACAACTGGTCTAATTCCTTGAGAGAATACCAGCCCGCGCACAAAGTATGCTCATCCGGCTTGCTCTTGGGCGGCGTCTTATCTTGTGGACGAGCCACAAAAATGACTCGGAGGCGCACATTGCCCCTAGGCATCACTGTGTGCTCTACTCGGAGAATTCCCTCAACGATGATGGAAATGCCCGCTTCCTCAATGGTATTACGCATAGCAGCTTCGAGCAAAGTCTCCCCTTTTTCCACTCGCCCTGCTGGGAGATACCACTGCTGCTCGTACTTGCGCTCTTGTACCAGTAGAAAACGGTCTTCTAAGTGAACGACAACTAGGGTAAAATACCATGTTTGAATCGGCTCGCGAGCCATAGAAGTAGATATTCCCTAAGCAAAAGGTTTAACGAGGGACAGATGTTAGCAATTCAAAGGATGCTTCGGCAAGCGTCTTTGAACTTGAAAAACAGATCGTAGCACTCCGGCCGCAAAATCTAAAATCTAAAATCTAAAATTGACAATGCCATTACCAACCGTGATTTTACCAGGATATTTTGCTGCTGCTTCCGACTATCGCGAATTAGAAAAGTCTCTGGTCGATCAAGGTTTCCCAACAGTAACAGTGCCTCTGGGCAAGGGAGATTGGTTGCCGACTTTTGGCGGGCGGTCGATGGTGCCAATTTTGCGACAGCTCGATCGCACGGTCAAACAAATGTTACAGCAATACGGCGTTCCCCAGATCAATCTCGTCGGTCATTCCGCCGGCGGCTGGATTTCTCGCATTTATTTGGGCGAAAAGCCTTACACGATTCACGGCGACCTGCTTGAGGACGCGGGTTTGTGGGAAGCTCACCCCTGTGTGAATACTTTAATCACTTTAGGTACGCCACACGTCTCTCAAGAGCGCTGGACGCGCAAAAATCTAGATTTTGTCAAAATTCACTATCCGGGGGCTTTTCACCCGCAGGTGCGCTACGTGTGCGCTGCTGGGAAGGCTGTTTTTGGCAAGCGGGGTTTAGGGACTTGGCTGGCTTATAAAAGTTACGAGTTGACTGTGGGGAAGGGTGAAACTTGGGGGGATGGAATTACGCCGGTGGAAGCTGCTGTTTTGGACGGGGCCGAAAATCTGGTTTTGGAGGGGGTTTGGCATTCGCCTCGTTCTCCGGGGAAGTGGTACGGTTCGCCGGAGGTTTTGCCGGCTTGGATGGAGTATTTGTGTTAGAAATGAACCGCGAAGACGCGTTCGGCGAAGCCGTTCCCGTGCTACTGTGCGGGACGCAGATAACGAATTTGAGCCGGATGCTTGGTGGAGAATTGATGCGGGAGGTCGATCAAAAATTAGGGATGATGATTATGTGCGATCGCCACTCGTAGAATCATCGCAGTGTTTGGTATTTGGTGCGAGGGGCGATCGCTTGGGTGCAGTGATTTGTTATACTGATAATTGTAGACTTACGAAGCTTAGAACAATGAAAACCTATAGCTTTGATGCCATTATAGAGTTAGTCGAAGAAATGTCTGATGACGAACAGATCACTCTCATCGATTTGATCGGACGACGACTTAAAGAAAAACGGAGAGATGAGATCGCTCTTAATATTGTTCGTGCCGATGAAGAGTATTTGCATGAACAAGTATTCCGAGGCACAGTAAATGATATCATGGCAGAATTAAAAAGATGAGAACTCTTGTCTTAGCCTCTTCGTTCAAACGAGCTTTCAAATCCTTAATCCGCCAAGAACCTGAAATGGAGGAAAAAATAGCTGAGCGACTAGAACTATTGGCAAATGATCCATTTCATCCCTCACTTAAAACCCACAAGCTGAAAGGTAAACTATCTGGTGCTTGGGCTTGTACTGTAGAGTACGACTGTCGAATAGTCTTCAATTTCAAAAAATATTCAGATTCAGATGTTGAAGAGATCCTTCTGATTGATATTGGTAGCCATGACGAAGTTTATTGAGTTCATCCTTTAATCAAGAGACGTAACTCGATCCTCATACAGTTATTAGGAGGATTATGAGAGATGGGAATACTTTAAAGGAACGCTATTTGCGAGATGATCTACCCATTCGTTTGGGAAATTTAGCATCTAATTTGGCACGAATTAAATCTCGCTGTCAAAATGCAGCTAATGGCGAAATAATTGAAAGTCTGCTGCAAGAAAGTAAGCTGTTTATTGAATGGACTCCTCAAGATGCAGAGATAGAAATAGCTGCTGAGTTAGTTGAGTTGCAGATTCAGTTAGCTTGCTGGCAGTATTCTTGGGCAAGGATTTGGGAGGATGCAGAACAACGAATGAGAGTGGGAGAACAAGGAAGGATTTGGTCGGAGAAAGTGCTGAATATGTCGGGTTTGTTGGCTGTGAATTAGGTAAGGGCGATCGCTATTAGGGCAATCATCGCATTAGAATGGTAGAAATGGGTAACATTGTGAGTGGAAAAAGAGGTTGGATTTCATTGCGTCAACCCAACCTACCAGCTCATAAATCAATCATCCCTCGGTGATTGCTTTTTCTCAGATGTTGTTTGCTTCTCTCTGGCCGCCTCATCTTCCGATTGATATCTGCTCGATTTATCTGGTGCGGTTAATCCCAGAAGTCCACCCAGTACCAATGCTGCTATTTCAAAATACTTTGAGCAAACAGGATTGTCTCTAAAAATGATTTGGGGTTGAGTTCCAGCAGCTCTTGAAGTAACTGGGGGGTATTCTACTTGCACTACACAAATTTTATCACTTTTGAGAGTGATCGCCAGAGCACCAATAATCACAACCAAAGCAATAATAGGACGCATTCCATTATGATCTAAGAACTTAATAATCCCGTTCATATCTTTACACCATACCCTAATAGTCAATGTGCGGCTTAATACACTATTACAGGGATTAAACGACAAGCGTTTAATCCCTAAATTTACTGTTTAATTTTTCTCCTATGGTTCTTAGAAATCAGGATATTTTTTATAAAAAAAATTCAATTTGTTCACAATTTTTGATTTTTTGTACTCTGTTTAAATTTATTTAGTACAGTTTTGTACAATGTTGTTAAAAAGTGATCTAATATACAAAATTCTCACATCTTGCTCATTGGTAACAAGTTAAGCTAAGAAAGCATTTGTCAATCAGCAATTATGCTCAACATTTACTTGGATTTTGAGCCCAAAACTGAGATTTGGGCGATCGTGCGATCGTGCCGAGGGTGATATTTATACTTACTCCCTCTCAAATCGTGAATGTTCCACTCCTAAAAAAACAGTTTTTTTGAGTAATATTACTGATTGACAAATGCAATTAAGTCTTAACTTGTCACCAATGGTTATCAGAAAAAGCAAATAGTGATCGCTCTTTATGATTGGTGATGCGATCGCTATCTTTACAAGCATCCCATGAGAATGGTGGAAATGATAAAATTGTGATTGTAAAAAAAGTTGGGTTGAATTCATGAAACCCAACATACTAGCACATCCAGCCTAATTTACTGGGTAAAATAAATCCCAAAAACTAGCGGTAAAATTTCTGACCATCGGAATAAAAAACAATATCGTTACGGATACCATTGGGATAAAGGTAGGGCATTTTCAGATCAGACAGACCATCATTATTATTATCGATGGACTCAATCCGCCCAACAACAGAATTTGGGTTCAAGTTACCTTTACCGCTTCTCCACCAGATGCTAGAGTTAAAGTTCTTCCCGTCCGAGGTCAATACCCATATTCCAACATCAAAGTTTCCATAGTCATACAGACAAGCAATATCGGACTTTTTATCACCATTGAATTCACCAACAGTACAACTAACTATTTTTGAGAAGTTCGTATCTCCCCGACGGGTTGCATACCATTGTTGCCAGGTTTTACCATCATTAACTTCTACTGCTACAGCAAGAGAGCCTACCTCTCGAATCCGAGCTTCCTGAGTTTGTGTGCCATCAAACTTTCCTCGTAATCCAGATATTTGTGAATATGCTGCTTCAATCGAACTAAAAACTGTAGCTACGACACCGATAGAAATTAAAAGTCTCATGAGTATTTTCATAATGGCCTCCCAGCTAAAAATGTACAAAAATCGTCAATCTTCTAGCTAACTATTTATTAGACCGCAACAGCGGCATAACACGCTACTACAGGGTATAAAACGGCAAGCATTCTAACCATAAACTTAGGTTTAAATAATTTTCCCATTATTTATTAATAAATCCGGGCTTTTTTTAGTAAAAAAAGTCCTATTTTGCCGATAACTTTCTCCTACTTTCACTCTCTTTAAATCTAGTTGTGTACTAAAATATATAAAAATATACTAAAATATCTAAAAATGTGATATGATACCCAAAAAATCCCATCCTCTTGACCCGATGAATCTGAAAGAAATGCTAAACCTCGCCGATCGCATAGTCTTCGAGAAAACGGGTCAACACCTTGACGATTTACAAGAGGCGGTACTGCGCGGAACTCTACAACATGAGACATACAAGCAAATAGCTAAAGATTTTGACTGTTCAGAAAGTCGTGTTAGGAATGCAGGTTCGGAATTATGGCGGATACTTTCACAAGAGTTTGGAGAACAAGTCAGTAAATCAAATATTCGATCGGCAATGGAGAGGTGGCAAGTTTCAAATGTCTCCAATTTTGCAAAAGACGTTGTAGGGATTGGTATTTTTAACACCTGTGGAGAAGCTAAACACCCGCCAAACATACCAAATTCACACCCACCAAATCAGGAAACATCTAACCCAAAACAACCTCAAACTCTACATCAAGATTTAAGCGAGATGCCGGAATTGGGTAATTTTTACGATCGCACTCCCGAACTCCAAACCCTCACCACCTGGATTCTACAACAACACTGTCGCCTCATAACCCTCACTGGCATCAGCGGTATCGGCAAAACCACCCTAGCAGTACAACTCGTACAACAAATCAAACACGAGTTTGAGTACGCAGTTTGGTACACTCTAGACGAATTCCCATCCCTAGAAAAATTTCAATCTAACCTAATACAGCTTTTTTCCCATTCCGAAAAAGAAGATTCACTCCCAACCAACCAGAAACGCTTACCGCTGATTAAGTATTTACAAAACCATCGCTGTTTAATCGTCTTAGATGACGTTCACAACCTTTTCTGTAGTGGCGAATTGGCAGGAAAATATAAACCTGAATGCGAAAAATATCGCTCTTTGTTCAAACAAATAGAAAAATTACCCCATCAAAGCTGCTTGACGTTAATCAGTTGGGAACAACCGAGAGAAGTGACTCAAGTTAAAAACCAAAATACTTCTATTCGTACCTTACAACTCAAAGGTTTAGACATCGCAGCCGGACGAGAAATACTCAGAGATTATGGGTTAGAAGAAAGCGACAGCAGTGAAGCACTCATTCATCGCTACCAAGGCAACCCCCTATGGTTAAAAAGCGTGGCGAATATGATTCAAGACTTGGGAGGAGGCGTGACAGAGTTATTACCAAATGATACCATATTGTTGCCAGAAGATTTGAAAGATGTTTTACAGCATCAGTTCGATCGCCTATCCGAACTAGAAAAACAAGTAATCTCCTTATTAGCCAAAGAAAGCCAGCCCATCAACCGGGCAAAATTGCTAGAAAATGACATAATTCCGGCTTCAGATTTGCTAAATGCCTTGCAATCTCTATCGCGGCGCTGCTTGATAGAACAACAAGCAAATTTTTACACGATTTCACCTGTACTGAAGCAATATGCGATCGCCTGTGCGGTGTAATTGATATCTCTTAGTCTCCGGAGGCAGACTTAGTTTGTATAGCAATTTCAATCGCAGAGTGATTAAACACATAAAATCGCACAAACAAAAAACCGGGCAACTTCACAGCTACCCGGCAATCTAAACTTGAGACTTCAGATAAATCTCAAATCTCAACCTAAAATTATTAAACAGCTACAGTCTTCTTAACAGAAGAGCTCAATTCGCCCTTAGCATACTTAGCTGCGAAATCGTCCAAAGAAACTTGCTTGATCTTTGTACCGTTACCGGCGCAACCAAAAGAGTTGTAACGATCGCTACAAACCTTCTGCATATACTTGATCGACGGCTTCAAGAAGTGGCGCGGATCGAATTCTTCGGGCTTAGCAAACAAAGCTTCGCGCACCGCAGCGGTAATCGCCAAACGGTTGTCAGTATCGATATTGATCTTGCGAACGCCGCACTTGATACCCTTTTGGATTTCTTCCACAGGTACGCCGTAGGTTTCGCGGATTTTGCCGCCGTTGCTGTTGATGATTTCCAGCAATTCTTGGGGTACAGAAGAAGAACCGTGCATTACCAAGTGAGTATTCGGCAAGCGGCGGTGAATTTCTTCAATGCGGCTGATTGCCAAAATTTCGCCAGTCGGCTTGCGAGTGAACTTGTAAGCGCCGTGGGAAGTGCCGATCGCCACTGCGAGAGCATCAACGCCGGTTTGCTCAACGAAATTAACAGCTTCTTCGGGATCTGTGAGCAATTGATCGTGAGAAAGCGCACCTTCAAAGCCGTGGCCGTCTTCTGCTTCGCCCATTCCTGTTTCCAGAGAACCCAAGCAACCCAGTTCGCCTTCAACGCTAACGCCGATCGAATGAGCCACTTTCACAACTTCGCGAGTAACTTCAACGTTGTACTCGTAGCTGGCGGGAGTCTTAGCATCCGCTTCCAGAGAACCGTCCATCATCACGCTGGTGAAACCTTGGCGCATGGCAGAATAGCAAGTGCCGGGGGCATTGCCGTGGTCTTGGTGCATTGTAATGGGAATGTGAGGATAGGTTTCAACTGCCGCCAAAATCAAATGGCGCAGGAAATTTTCCCCAGCGTAGGAGCGAGCGCCGCGAGAAGCTTGCAAGATCACAGGGCTGTTGGTTTCGTCAGCAGCGCGCATGATGGCTTGGATTTGCTCCATGTTGTTGACGTTGTAAGCCGGTAGGCCGTAACCGTTTTCAGCCGCGTGGTCGAGCAGCAGTCGCATAGGTACAAGCGCCATAGATATTCCTCCTAGTTATTTGTGTTTCTGGGCCGTGAATTTTAGACAAGCTCAATTCTTAGGATAATCTTAAGACAATTTGTAGCCGATCGCGCACTATCTTTCCAGATTTACTTAAAAGTTCAAAAAACAAAATTTTGAGTTCCGAGCATTCCACTCAGAACTCAAAATTTTTAACTCACAAATTTTTTATGGGTCGCCCGGGATTTGAACCCGAGACCAATCGGTTAAAAGCCGAATGCTCTACCGCTGAGCTAGCGACCCGCGAAAACATTGTTACCGCACACAATTTCTAATAGTAGCACCCCTCATTTGAAATAGCAAGTGTTTTTTAAATAAAATTTGCAGTCATGCGAACCAGCATCTCGCAAGTCGCTCCCGGCTGCAAATAAATCAAGTGTTCGCCAGTGTTGAGGGCATTTCGAGGAGCAGTCCAAGGTTCCAAACAGTAAAAATCCTTGCCCTTCACCATCCAGAAAACCAACTTCCCATAGCTGGAGTTGTAACTGAGGGTGAGCCGCAAGTTCTGGGCCGCGTCAGTGACAGTAGCAGCAAGACCAGTGAGCTCGTCAAAGGAAACATCAATTTCATCCAACGTCGGGTCAAAAACCCCAGTGAAGTAACCCTTGGAATGGGTGTTCTGATCTCTGTACTGCATCCCCGGAATCTCAAAGCGCAGCTTAGATTTGTCCGTCGCCAAAAAGTAGGGGTGCAAACCACTAGAAAACGGCATGGGTTCGTCAGACAGATTCGTGTAGCGCTGAAAAATTTCCAAAGAATTGCCTTTAATCTGATAAGTGAAGGCTAGTTGGAAATCAAAGGGATAAACAGCGAGCGTCTTGTCGCTGCTGTCGAGAATCAGCGTCAGAGCGGCGCAACCCTCCGTAACTTGTTCGCCTATTGTCCAAGGCAAGTCTCGAGCAAAGCCGTGCTGTTTGAGCTTACGCTGCACTCCCTTGTGGGTGTAAGTATTGTCGGGGAGATTGCTGCAGATGGGAAACAGGATGGGAATCCCGCCACGTACAGTTAGATCGGGATTGGCGAACCGTTCCGCGTCCAAATAGAAGATTTCTTTGCCTTCAACCAGCCAGCTAGTGGCAATACCGCCCCGTTCCGGCACAACTTCTAGAGTAGAGTTAGCGGTTTCGTCGGAGAGGATATAGGTTTTGTACTGCTTTTGCTTGAGCGCGATCGCAAACACATTTGTCATCGGTAGTAGGTCATTGATCATTGGTTGTCAGTAAATCAGTCGTTAATAATTGGTCGCTAGTATCTTGATGTTCACCCATTACCGCCCCTATCCTCCCCCTGCCTCCTCGTTGTTCCGACCCCCATCGGCTAACCAATGCTCCCAGCTATAGGAGGCAGGGCGATCGAGTGCTTGGAGCGTTTTCTGCTGTTAGCTGGAACGATCGCGGAGGCCGGCTGCTGCTTGAGTGCGACTTCAAAAGATACAGCCCGAGTGGGGGGAAGATAGCTTTGGGGACTCGGCACTGCTCCTTGACTGGGAGAAGGGGGCGAAATAAACGGTTCTTTGATGAATGGCTCTTTTGTAAACGGCTCTGCTTCCCGGCTGGGATTTTGAGGTTCAGTGCGGTAGATGCGCGGCGGCAAATTTTGATTCGGAGGCGGGTTTGACTCAATTGCAGGCCCCGTCCCGTTCGGGAAAAATGAGGAGTTGTCCGGCTGTTGGGGCGCAGCCGGCAAAGCCGGCAAAATCAAAGTAGGTTTGGGTTGTCCGGGGCCTTGCTGAGTGCTTTCACCGTCGCTGGCCCCGGAACCTCGTCCGGGCCCGTATGTACCGCTCTTTGCTGCTCCTGGCAATGGAGAATTTTGAGTTTTTGATGCAGTTCCTGGCTGGACTAGGGCATCTAGAACTACAGAAGATCCCATCGGTCGATCGAAAATACTAGAAATTTGCTCGACGCGTTTGAGGATGCGATCTGCTGCGGCTCCCTTCACAACCTTCGGCTGAAACTTTTTCACCTCCACAGGCAGAAACTCTACCTTCATATTCCTATCTTTGAGCGATACTTTCAGGACTGCGGTATCGTAATCCCTGCGAGCATTCGGGCCGAATATAAAATTACCCAGCGAGTAAACTATCGGGCGGCCTTTGTAAATTTCTGCACCTTGCAGTACCTGGGGATGGTGCCCCACTACCAAATCAGCTCCTTGGTCGATCGTGAACCGAGCCAAATCAATCTGCCAGTCCCCCGGATAATCTGCCAATTCGACTCCCCAGTGGTAATTAACAATAATCCAGTCTACCTGACCCCTAAGAGCTCGAATATCCTCGGCCACGCGATTGTTGCGGCGGGGATTAGTGCCCGCTTTCCCTTGGTCGGCGACGTTAAGCTCGGCATCATAATAACCGAGGTAGGCAATCCGCTGACCCTTAACTTCAATAATATCTGGACGCCTCGCTTGTTTAATATCTCTGCCGGCTCCCAGGTGTTGAATCCCACTACTATCTAGAGTATTCATAGTCTCCACCAGCCCTGGTTCCTCGTAATCCATAGCGCGGCTATTTGCCAGATTGACAATATCCACTCCTCCGGCTGTTAATACTTTCACCGATTCTGGATTGGCTTTAAAATTTAATTGTTTTTTGCCAGACCCCAATGTAGAGCGAGTCAGGGAGTTTTCTAGGTTAACCATCGCCACATCTGCTTGCCGGTACTCCTCCATATTGGCAAAAGCCCATTGGTGATCGTTGGCAGCAGATGCTCCGAGCGCATCCGATAGATTCACATTTCCTCCGAACATCAGCGTTACTGTTGGGTCGTAAGGATTAGCAACTTGCTTTTGCTGTACTACTGGTACCACTTCTAAGGCCGCTTGCACCGTATCCGCACGTTTTGGAGGCGGCCCCGACATTACCGCAGTTTGCTGGTACCCGGATACTGGGGATACTAACCGCAGGGTCAGAGCTTCGTGGTAGCTGACCCAACACCCTAAAATAAAAGAGGCAAGTGCCGAACCCACTAGCAGCAGAGAACGATACGTTTTAAATTTAACCCAATCGACGGCCGGTAGGGAACGGTAACGCCGCCGCTGGCGGTTTGCCGGAGTGACAATTCGCACTGACTGTTTCCAGAGAATGTCTGCATCCCCAGCCAAGCGCGCGTGAATTCGCACTCCTTCTACTGCTGGCGAGTTGAGTCTCCAGAGTTGGTGGCAAATAAATTTGACTAAGCCTTCCCGGAGAGTGCTCCCGAGTAATGTAGTATCTGGCGCAAATTCGCGCTGGAATTCTACGAGGATTTGGACGCAGCCGGCCTGAGCCTGTTCGACGCGGGCATAAATCCCTTCGGGGCGCAGCAAGCTGTCAATCCAGTAATTCAGGGCTTGAAAGTTGCCCGATCGCGCTAGCTCCAAGATAGACGGCTGCGACCAATTTTCTGCGTACACCATCAATTAGCCTCCTTAATACGCACGAGCAATTACTCCAATTTGTTTTGAACGGAACCGCAATTCTTTTAGCTTAACCGCCACAGGTTCCGCTGCCCGTTTTGAAGCTAGTTGTTGGCTGCCACCATTTTCTACATTTAGGGGCTGCCTGCTGTCAGTGATTTTTATCACACTCCGGTCTATTGATTTGAGATTTGAGATTTGAGATTTGAGATTTGAGATTTGAGATTGAGTTCACAGAGGGTACTCGGGGCCAGAACCAACGTCGAAACAAGAGGTTTCTGGGGGAATTGAGGCACAAGAGAGCGAGATTTCTGAGGCAGAGTCTGTTTTTATTGTCGCTGTTTGAGTGTCGCTTTGGAGCTTTTGCTTTGACATTTGAGATTGCAGACTGAGTTAAGAGGTGTTAGTGGGCGATCGAACAAACGTCGAAACCAGACGTTTCTGGGGGAGTTGAGGCAAAAGAGAGCGAGATTTTTGAGGCAGAGTCTGTTGTTATTGTCGCTGTTAATCGCGTGCTGTCGTCAAGTCCTCATGCTTCGATCTATGCTGGCAAATGCCTCTCACGAGGGATGCCACTGGCTGCACAACCTGTAATGGGATAAATGGCGTACTAGATAGATTTGGTGGTAAAATCAAATTTGGTAACTCCCATCGGTACCAAAGTTGCGGAAAACGTGAAACTGGCCAGTCCATACGGCTGTGCCTTCCGATGTAAAACCCAAAGTACGTTACGGTAAACAGGCCATATTTTAAGCAAGTTACACTGCGCAGGAGAACTGACAAATGCTACAGCGCAAAATCTATCAACTCTGTTGTGATGGTCGTGAGGTTTCTATTTTTCTTCGAGATCAGCAACGTTGGATAGAGCGCGCTCGTATCCTAGATATTGAAGGGGATCTAGTCACGCTGCGCTACGAAACCGACGAAGAAGACGAAATCAGCTCCTGGGAAGAAATGGTGCGTCTCGAAAGTATTGGAGCTGTGTCCCAGAAGTTGGCTTCGGTATCCCGAACTAACTGCGAACCCCTAGTTTCTGACGATTGTCCCGAAGCCGAACAAATTCGCAATCACTACCCGGACTCGAATTTGGAATAGTTTTGAGCTCGCGCTTGAGGCACAAGGAAAACTTGGGGGAAAAGAAAACGACTTTTCTCCCTTTTTTGTGGAGAAATTATGCAAAAAACCCGATTTAGGCCAAACATATTCTGGGTTGTGACCACATAAGCTATTTTGCCTTTAAATTTAAGCTTGATGGCGGGATCTCCTGCCCACCCCACAAGAGCGTAAGTACACAGTAGTTTAAAAATTCAATACGCGACACCCTAGCCCTGCTGAAACAGGGTTTTTTATCTGGGTGCGTCCAGGACTGTTCTTTTGTTTTCTTGGCCTGCAGGCTGGTTTCTAGATGCCCGACAGCTTATTCGCCGTCTGTTTCGCCATCTTCTAAGAAAAGTTCCGACTCCGGTATCGCTTTAAACACGGGACAGTAACCGTCGGGGGTAACTTTAAAGCCAAACAAAGCACTGGACTGGTTCCAACAGCGCTGGCTGCGGTAGTGCTGACAATTGCCGCAGCATTCGAGGTTTGCCTGAACGGCGCTGCCTTGAAAAAGCAGTTCCCGCTGGGAGATGCCGCGCAGTACCAGTTCTTCGCCTTGCCAGCGCGCTTCTACCAAACCGGTATCGGCAAAATTGGCCCACCGAGGATCGGCTGTAATCGGACTCGGCAAGCTAATTGCTACCTCTGTCCCCAATTCGCTGAGTTCTCCCTCATAGTTAGTTTCTGGGATAGCGGGCTGCAAAAACATTTCCCCGATCGGCAATTCGACCAGTGTTCCGGCCGCCGGAGTGTGCAACTGGTAGCGGTTTCGCAGCTCGTCCAAGTTAGCCAAGTCAGCCAAATATGCAGGGGAACCGTGGATCAAAATTACGTGCTGGGGACGCAAATTGTGGATGAGTTGGGTAGTCCCCGGCCCGTCGCAGTGTTCGGCTAGTAGATAAGTTTCGACACTTCTGATTCCAGATTCGGGCCTGTTGCCCAGCCAGTCGCTGACGGGATATCCAGGTTTTTGAGGGGCGAGCAAAATCCAAGGATGTGTGCGATCGGCAACATACAAAGCCAAATCAGCTAACTTGTCTGTAATCACAATACAGGGCGTGGCTCCCAATCCGGGGCGTTGTTCGGCAGACAGCCGGCGGACGCGGGGTTTCACCCTTTCGTCCCAAAACAAAGGTTGGTGCAGAGCAAAATTTTGGACGGCGGTGGGAAATTGGGGTAACAGTTCCAGATAAGCGTCGCACCCGTCGGCGACAGTGCCGTCCACCCAAATATCCAAGTCGCGGCCAGTAAAGTAGTGGTGACTGCGGAGCAGCATCAGCATTTCTTGGCCCAAACCAAGGGCCGGCGCGGGCAGCAGTACCGAGTACCCGTCGGCGATGGCGCGGTGGAGGCGATCGGCTAACTGATTTTCTAGTTGTCGGCGGTGAGGGTGGCGCGCCGTGCCGTAACTGCCTTCCAAAATTAACACATCCGGCTTCATGCCCCTGAGTTCTCCCAGGGGCAAACCTTCCACCAAACGAGAATTGGACAGAAAAAAGTCGCCGGTGTAAACCACTGTGTAGGTGCGGTGCGGTCCGGCATAAGTCAGCAGCACAGTCGCCGCTCCGGGCAAATGGCCCGATGGGAACAACTGCACGCTCAGTCCTGGGCGCACTTCGAGCGGCGACTGCCATGGCAGTCCCTGACAGAACCGTGACTCTGGCTGCTGAGCCAGTTCTGGCCAGTTGAGCGGTAGCAGTCGCGCTGTCACTTCGCTGGCGTAAATTGGCAAGTGGGGGAAAGATTGATGGAGTGCTAGCAAACCTCTGGCATGGTCAGAGTGGGCGTGGGTACACACCACAAAATCGGCTGGCAGCGATCGATTTAGTGTCGCTGACAGCGGTGCAATATCCTCTACACCGCAGTCGAGTAAAATGCGGTGCGGCCCCATTCGGACTAGCAGACAGACCCCTTCCTGTGCGTGGCCTGCGCCGTAAGGTAAACAATCGAGATCCATCACTGCGGTTAGCTCCCTGCTTTGCACGCAACTTGCAGTATCGCCATATTTAAATATTGGTTGCGACTGCATTCATTCGAGTTCAGTCTCGGACGCAGAAACCGGATTTGATGAACGAAAACACTTTGTTGCCGCCCTCGCTCCCGGTAAAAAAACCCGGTTTATCTAAAGTTGTGGTGCGTAAGCCCTGGAGCTAAATGTTTGCTCGAAGGCTCCGGCTCCCGTCAAAGGGAAGTAATTGCACTTAAGATTTGATGCAGCGCCAAGAAGGCTATTTTCCGAAGGCATTGGCCGGACGGGCATTCGGCCTTCGACAAAGTTCAGGCTACTGGTTCTGGCATCAAAAGTTACATTTTATTGCACCATGTAAGAGCAGCGAGCTCGATCTCATATTCTGAGTTTTAAATTTTTTTCCACAATTTGCGCCTGCTAAAAGCTAGTCTTTTTTATGAGAAGATTTTAATTCAGATGCCCAAAGATCTTGATAAAACTTTACAAATCTTCATTTTTAGGGGTGTGAGGGCCGTGTATAGTCCAATCTGAAAAACGGAGAACCAGCATCGGGCTAGCTAACTGCTTTTGTCCGGGCAGACAGAGACTTTATGAGTTGGCTCGGTTTCTTTGTAAAAGTTTGATACATTCTTCTAAGCAAACCTTGTGGCTATCGAGGAGAGAGTTTAAATGGCTTTTTGACCCCGCCCACAAACGGATACAAGTTTCCGACAGGAATAGCCCGCAGCCCAAAGTTTTAGACTCTTGTTCAAGCTCCCAGATTCATCTGTGGAGTAAATCTCAAATCGCCCGACTCAGCGCGACTCGACGCTCGTACTCGCCGAAGGTCTGAGCGCGGCTCGATGGCTCACCCAACGTATCGCCGAAGCCTCAAAACTCAAATCTAAAATCGACTGACTGCCCCATAATAGGTTCGTTTACTCCGCTGATTGACTAGGGGACAAAAAGATGAGTTCTTTTGTTTTACCCCCAACATAGCCACCTCAATCCCCCGACAATGGATGATATTCATCCTTCATCCTGTAAAAATACCACTAACTTGCCAGAAGTAATCTCAGCTTGATGAGTCTCCAACCAGTCTGTTATCTCGTGTTTTTTTTATCATTGCTGGGTCTTCTTTGGGGTTGGGTTTTTGAGTTTTTTTTAGCTAATCCGTGCCTATTTAAAAAGTGTGTAATAGCTGTGTTTGGAGTCCAATAACACTTCGTAGCTCTCTAATATGTATCGTTTGATTTCTGCGAGATCCGTGTTTGTTGACTGCATTCAGCAAATGAATGCCGCGCTTTGCACAGCAGATTATAGATCAGTGACTGGCTCTCGTCGCTATGCCAATTTTAACCTAGACCTACCAGTTTATAGAGTTTAGTTTGTTGAGCAATTAACTGTACTAAACTTTTAGAAAATCCTGAATATTCAGGTTATTATAGGGTTGTAAAACATTTTAATAAAAAAATGGGATCAATTTACGTGGTTATTGATTGGACTAAATCAACTCATTGAGAGTGGCGAACTAAGTGCTATCAATAAACCTATTGTGAGAAATTGGGAGTTCAAAAAGTGGCTTGTATAAAATCAATTTTTAGCTAAACCCGCCCATCCAAGATATTTTTTTGCGCTATTATACCTAGTATTTGACTTGAGGCTCAAAAAATAGTATTTCATGGGTTGCCTCTATTATATTCTCACAACTAACTTGGGATTGTTAGAGAATTACTACTTGCGAAAGTTTGAATTGGGAGAGTGTATAATTGTTTGGTATGTTGTAGAGAAGAGTACCCGATCGCAATTAAAGCTGAAATGAGGAGCGATCGCACAAACCCGGTTTTCTAAAAAAAATCGGGTTTTTAGATGTGGCATTAATGGCGAGGCTTGCTAGCGCAACGGCTGCCAATAGCACTGGCAATTGACACTAGCCTCAACAAGCGGTCGTTTTTGACGAAAAATATTATGTACGAAAAAAACTTGACATCAGTCGGTCATCGACAGTTAAAATATAAATAACAGCAATAACAAAAATGAGGCGTTATGTTTGATTTGCAAGCGGGGAGCGGCAACTATGGCATTAATAAATTGCTATTTTGTAAAACAATTTTGGCTAAAATACATCCGAGGAAATACGGATTATCTATGAGTTTTTTAAAATCTAGAATCTAAAATCTAGAATCTAAAATCTAGAATCTAGAATCTAAAATCTAAGATGGCATAACTCATGGCAACAGCTATTCTTGACCTGGAAATCTCCAAACTCCCGCCCGAAATTACGGTTGAGGAGCGTTACAGCAAAGCCTTGGTTTTAATTCGACTGCACGGAAAACCGATCGGTCAAGCTCTTTTGCCCGTAGTCGGAGGCCGCCTTGGTGGTGACGAATTACAGGAAACACTGATGAATGCTGCTGGTGACAACTTGTGCAAAAACTGGCTCTACGACACTCTAGAATGGGATGAGCGGGGGTCGGTGCAGGCAATTCCGATCGCCACAGTAGCGGTTTGCACGCGCGATCGCCCGGAAGACTTGCAGCAGTGTCTAGAAGCGTTGATGCAGCTCCCAGACGACGGTCAGGAATACTTGGTAATTGACAATTGTCCCGCCACGGATGCTACTGAAGAATTGGTCAAAAATTACCCAAAAGTCCGCTATGTACGCGAGGACGTACCGGGCTCCAGCGCTGCCCGCAACCGAGCTTTACGCGAAGCTAAACACGAATTCGTAGCGTTTACAGATGACGATGCAGTGCCCGATCCAAACTGGCTGCGATCGCTCTTGCGAAATTTCAGCGATCGGCGAGTGATGTGCGTCACGGGGCTAATCATGCCCTTGGAGCTCGAAACAGAAGCGCAAGAATGGTTCGAGCGCTACAGCCCCCACGGGCGGGGCTTTGAACGCCGAATTTTTGACGGGGCGCAGTGCAATCCTCTGGTTGTCAATCTTGTGGGTGTTTCGGCGAGTATGGCTTTGCGGAAAAGTTCGATCGACTTTATTGGCTTGTTTGACGAAGTTCTGGGGGCGGGAACGCCCGCGGCTAGCGGGGAAGACTGCGAATTTTTTACCCGCATTTTGCGATCGGGCTACCGCATCGTCTACGAGCCCAGGGCCTTGAGTTGGCACCGCCACCGGCGTACCTGGGAAGAACTACGGAATACGCTTGAAGGCTACGGAGTCGGAGTCTATGCTTTCTGGACGGGGATGATTGTGGTGAATAGGGAATTCAGCGTGGTTCTGTTAGGCTTGTCATGGTTGTGGTACAAACAAATTCCTGAACTAATTTCTTCTTTGCGAAAGCAACCGGATTCTGTTCCTAGTGATTTGCTTTTGGCTCAATTACGGGGCTGCATTAGTGGCCCGATGGCTTATTTTGCCTCTCGCAAGTGGTTGCAAAAAATTAAGGAAGAAATTATTAGTTAGTTGTGATTGGTTATTTGTTAGTTGTTATGTGTTAAAAAGGCCCACTTTTCTCTTCCCGATCTCTCCGCTTCGCTCTGCCCAATTCCTAATGTAAATATGGAAAATCTAACATTTAGCATCATTCTTATAACTCACAACCGAAGTTATTCGCTGCGGCGGGCTTTGGATGCTCTGCAATCACAGACTTATCCGATGGATCTCATCGAAGTCAGGGTCGTCCTAGATAGCTGCATTGACGATACTTTAACAATGTTACAAGACTACAAAGCTCCTTTTAAAATGCACACAATTGAGGCAAACTGCCGGAGTGTGGGTATGTCTCGCAATATTGGAGCAGCGGAGGCTACTGGACAACTGCTGTTGTTTCTGGACGATGACATCGAAGCAACGCCGTGTTTAGTCGAAAACCACGGGCGCGTTCATCGAGAACGTCCGGGCTGTGCCGCGATCGGCCCTTATCCGCCAAAGTTGCAATCCAGGACTAATTTTTTTGATGTAGAAGTGCGGACTTGGTGGGAGGAAAAGTTTTACCAGATGAGCAAGCCGACTCACCGCTACACTTATCAAGATTTGCTCTGTGGCAACCTTTCTATTGATACAAAACTGTTTGCTGGCACCGGAGGCTTCGATTCGGCCTTCGGCCCGGGTACTGCCTATGAAGATTACGAGTTTGCCTTGCGCTTGCTCAAAGCAAATGTACCTTTTGCGGTGGCACCGGATGCAGTCGGGTATCACTACGAACACGAAACTAACAACCTCGATCGCTCTTTTGGGCGAGCTCGCGCGGAAGGGCGATCGGATGTTTTGATCGGTCAGCGGCACCCGGAAATGAGACCGACGCTGCACATAAAAGACTACGAAACTCCTGATTCGCTGGTAAATAAAATTTTGGTCGCGATCGTATTTTTCTGGCCGGCGGCCTTAGATTTGCTGGCTGTCGGACTGAGAAAATCCCTTGACTGGCTTCAATACATGGGGATGCGGGGAACTTGGCGGTGGTTGCGGACTAAACTACTGGCTTACTCGTACTTGCGGGGAGTGATGGATCAGTTAAAAACCCGATCGGCTCTTTCTAGTTTTATGCAAGAAGGAACGGCTAGCGGCGATTTGGGCAGACATGAAATTGAAATCGATTTGCAGGAAGGTTGGGAAGCAGCAGAACGAATTATTGATGAGAAAAAACCCGATGGCCTTGATCTGCGTTACGGTGAACTGCCGATCGGTCACGTCACTCCCAAATTCGGTGTAGAGCCACTGCGGGGCGCTCACTTGCGATCGATTCTGGCGCTTGACTTTGCCGAACCTCTGGCTCGGGCGATCGCGGTTAACGGTATGCCCAAAAGTGCTGCTCATTCTGAGCCTAGCTTAGTTGACAACATCCTACTTCAACATCTACAGTTGTTTACAGTATTGGACAAAAAAAAGCTGGAAAATTCTGCATTATAATGACATAGTTAGATTCTAAAAACAATAGAATATAGAGGTGTAATTAAATAAGCCTTTAGTTAATCTGAAATAGTAAGTTAGAGTTAAAAGAAAGAGAAATTGACAAGGGTAATTATGGCAATAGAATTGAATGAAGCTAATTTATTAGAACCAATTCCTGACAACCTGGCCCTGGTGCAGACCCAGAATTTGGTTAAGATTCAGCCCTGGAATTTATCCGGGCGAGAACCTCAGATAGTTGCTGGGGGTGTGCTGTGATAAATGCGGGAAAGGTAGCTTACATTCGCCAAATCACTCATTTCTTTGATTTGCTACGGGTATTGGTCGATCGCGATATGAAATTACTTTACAAGCGATCGACCTTGGGGATTGCTTGGACTTTAATCAGTCCGCTGTTACAGTTGGCTGTATTTTCCTTTTTGTTTCGCTCTGTCGTAGCGCTGAATATTCCCAAATTTTCTTCCTTTGTTTTCAGCGGCTTGTTAATCTGGAGTTGGTCTCAAACGGCATTATTTAAATCAACGGGATTAATTACCAATAATAAGGCACTAATCAGGCAGCCAAATTTCCCCACGGCAATTTTGCCGGTAGTCACGACGATGACTGGGCTAATTCACTTTGTGTTAGCTTTGCCGGTGTTAATTATCTTTCTGCTAATTGATGGCGTTCATCTAAATTCAGTGCTACTTTTGTTGCCGCTGCTGATGATTATTCAGTTTTTGTTGACAGTTAGTTTTGCTTATCCCCTTGCAGCTTTAAATGTCACTTTTCGCGACACTCAGCACACTTTGGGAGTAGTTTTGCAGATGATGTTTTACCTGACTCCGATTTTCTACGACATCAACAGCGTACCGGAAAAATTTAAGATTTTTTATTACTTAAATCCAATGGTGCCACTGATTGAAGCTTACCGCGCCATACTGCTCAAAGGTATGCAGCCGGATTGGCAGGCTCTGTTAGTTTTGAGCTTGGCTGTGGCGGCTCTTTTGCCCATTGGACTGGGAATTTTTAGACGGCAAAGCGATCATTTTGTGGAGGAATTATAAATGCGAGAAGCAATTATTGTCAAGGGTTTGGGTAAGCGTTTTAACCGCTACTCTGCCGCGAAACCTTATACGATTATGGAGGCAGCTTTGTCCGGTTGGTGGAAACTGAAGCCGGAGGCGAGTTTTTGGGCGCTGCGGAATATAAATTTTACTGTTTCTCCTGGGGAAATGCTGGGAATTCTTGGCAAGAATGGGGCGGGAAAATCAACGCTGCTGCAACTTGTCGGCGGGATTGGTAAGGCTGAGGAAGGAACTATTAAAGTTAACGGCAGAATTGGCGGCTTGTTAGATTTGGGTGCTGGTTTTCACACGGATCTAACGGGCAGAGAAAACGTGTTTGTGGGTGCTGTGGTGGCCGGTTTGACTAGCCGGGAAGTGGCGCGCAGGTTTGACGATATTGTGGAATTTGCAGAGTTAAAACAGTTTATTGACAGCCCGATGCGGACTTACAGTACGGGGATGAAAATGCGGCTGGCTTTTTCGGTGGCGGTGCATACCGATCCAGAAGTGCTGTTAGTTGATGAACATTTGTCGGTTGGTGATGTGGCTTTTCAAACTAAATGTTTGAATAAGATAACTGAGTTTAAAAATCAAGGATGTGCGATTGTTTTGATTTCTCACACTGCGTCGCAAATTCAGAAAATGTGCGATCGGGCTTTGTGGCTGAAATCAGGTGAAATCGTGGCCTATGGGGAACCGGAAGTAGTAGTCGGTCAGTATTTGTCAGAAATGCGATCGTCCACAGAAAATAACAGTCCCCTGCGTGCTGCTGATGCTACAAGTAGCGGCTCGCCACTGCGAGGTAATCAGAATCGCTTCGGTTCTTTGGAAGTGGAAATTACCGATGTTAAAGTGTTGCCCAATGCAGAAATAGATAGCGGTGATGCTATTAGCATTGAAATTAATTATTCGGTTTTGCAGGAAATTTCTGCTGCTATTTTTGCCGTGACAATTAGCAGGGATGATGGTCAAAGTTGTTTTGAGACTAATACTAATCAAATGGGCAGACTGCTGCCGCTTGTGAAAGGGAAAGGCAAAATCCGGCTGCAAATAGACAGGCTGGATTTAGGAAACGGTCAGTATTACGTGAATGCTGGGGTTTATGAGGAAACTTTGGCTTACGCCTACGATTATCATTGGCAGGTTTATCCGCTGTACGTGCGATCGACTGTAAACCAAAAAACGATTCTTTGTCCGCCGTACCGCTGGGAATTTGAGGGCAAAATGCCGCTTCTAGATTTAGCCGAACCAGCCGCTGCAACTTACGATTTGGATAAGAATAATCCCGGCTACGCCAAGATTTTGACTCAGTTGGAAAACAAGCAAAAACCTGACTTTTTAATGATTGGCGCTCAAAACTGCGGCACGGAATCTCTATACGGTTATCTCGCAAATCACTTGCAAATTATCAAAGAAGGTTCGCGGGACATTCACTTTTTTGAATTAAATTTCGAGCGCGGTATTGAGTGGTACAGCAAGCAGTTGACGCGGAGTGTAGCGAGTGAGAAAGTGCTCCTTTGGGAGATGACTGCTTACTATATTTATCATCCCTTGGTAGCGGAGCGAGTTTACAAGTGTTTCCCGGATGTTAAGCTGATTGTAATGCTGCGAAACCCGGTAAAACGAGCGTGGATGCACTATCATTTAGAAGTGGCGAGCGGCTGCGAAAAGTTGGATTTTGAAAAGGCGATCGCCTCTGAGGGCGATCGACTCAAAGGTGAGATTGAAAAAATCAAAGCAGATGAAAATTATTACAGTTTCAATCACCAGCACTATTCCTATTTGTCGCGGGGAATTTATGTAGAACAAATCAAAAACTGGCTCGACTATTTTCCGAGAGAACAATTGCTAATTATCAAGAGCGAAGATTTTTACGCAGATACAGGCAAAGTCTTTTCCGAAGTATTGAATTTTCTGGATATTAGTGCGATTGCAGGTAAAGAATATGAAATTAATCATGTCGATGAATACAGCCAAATGCCACCGGAAATCGCACAAGAATTGACTAATTACTTCAAACCTTACAATCAGGAACTTTCGGATTTGTTGCAGGATGATTTTAGTTGGAGTTAGGAAAAAAGTTTTTAACCGCAGAGATCCCAGAGAGGAACATCAATCATACCTCTTTCTTCTCTTCCTCAGTGTCCTCTGCGCTCTCTGCGGTTCGTAAAAAAAAATCTAATTCACAAACCCTTTATTAGCTCTAAAAATGAAACGGATATTTTTAATAGGCTCTCCGAGAAGCGGCACAACCATGCTTCAAAGTTTATTGGCTGCTCATCCTGAAGTTATTTCTTTTCCTGAATCTAAATTTTTTCACTATTTGCTGTACAAGAAGTTTGCGGGAAAGTTGCCAGGTAGGATGGAAGCTTTTTTTAAAGATGAGATTAATCGCCCTGAACTTTTGCAAGGTTTTGATGACAGTCAAAGTTTGGGAACTAAAGTTAGTTGGTTTGCGGGAGTTTTGGATGGTTTGGCTGCGGAACAAAACAAAAGCATTTGGTTGGAAAAAACGCCGGAACATATATATTTTATTGATGACATAGAGCGATTTTTACCGGATGCGAAATTCATACATATTTTGCGAAACGGTATGGATACAATAGCTTCTCTGCATGAGGCTACTAGGAATTCTCATGATTTGTGGGGGCCTGGTTGGGATTTAAACCACTGTATCCATCGCTGGAAGGAGGCGACGTTAATTAGTCATAAATATGCTAAAAAATCTAATCATATATTAGTCAAGTATGAGGAAATTGTCGATAATAAAGTAAAAAAGTTAGAAGAGCTTTGTCATTTTATGGGTGTTGAATATGACGGCAAAATGCTGGAATTTTATCAAGAAAAAGCAGCCAGTCTCAGTTTAAATTTACCTTGGCATCAAGGGATTGAGAGAGAGGTTAAAAGTAGTAAAATTCACAAATATCATAAAATTTTTACGAAAAATGAAGTTAAAGATATTTTAGATAAGATTAAGCGAGTCAAGGGTGAAATTGCCTGGAAAGTTACGGTAGAAGCGAGCGAACCAATTTCGGATATTTACACTTTGCAAATATGCGATCGCCTGCACTGTACAATTCAATTAGAAGGCATTAAACTCGGTGTTGTGGAATTGCCAGTCTGCGACGGGATTGTGGCTGGTGCGGTGTTGGCGGATGCGATCGCAGCCCAGTTTGCTTGGCCAATTCTCGATCGCTACTTTCAACGCAATCGCTGCGAAAAAGGTAATAGATTGTGGGAAACTTTGCTGCAACCGTTGCGCGCCAAACATGACTGGGCGCTATTTTTGCAAGAATTATGGGGGCGTTCGCATTGGCATTTGGAGGATTTCTACAAATCAGAAATAGCCGAAGAAGTCCCAAAAATTACGCTTGAAAAAGATTTAACTGCTGTAGAAGTTAGCGAGGAATTGCCTAATATAAAAGTTGAGCTTTCTGAAATTGATGTGCTGGTGAAAGTCGGCGGCGTTGCTGTCGGTATTGTAACGGTTGCGGTGGAAAATAATTTTGTTTCTGCTCAAAAATTGCGATCGACAATTACTCGAAATAGCGGTTTTGAGTTGTGCGTCGCCGCCGTGCGAGAAGCTTTGCTGGGAAAACCGCTCGACGGTAAGCAATCGCTGCGATCGCGCTTAGCCTCTTGTGCTCAACAAAGGTCGGATCAGCCCGAATGGTTGAATGCAGAGGGTTATGGTGGCATTTACCCGCCAACTGCGGTGATGTTCGGCAGGCGATCGGGTGCGATCGGCACCAGTATCAGCCGCCGCGCCGCACTCCCAGCGGCAGCGCTACAGGAAATCGCATCAGCCGCAGCAATCGCCGGGGAAACAACAATGGAAATTCCCCAAGAAAACGAATTACCAAAACAAGTATTTTATGCACCGGAAATCATTGGCTCAAAATCTTTTTATCGAGAACCTTATCACTCGGTGAAACCTCAACTTTCTGACAATCATAGCATTACAAAAAAACTCCCGATTCTCTCCTACCGCCGCATTTCTCCTGACGGTTTAGACGCAGTTACTCCCCAGATTTTTGAACAACAGTTACACCATCTCAAAAATCTGGGTTATTACAGTGCGAGTTGGGAGAATTGGCGAAGCGCGAAACTGGCTAAAACTCCTTTACCCGGTAAAGCTGTATTGATGACTTTTGATGGTGGCTATCTCGACTTTTTCCAATATGCTTGGCCTCTGCTAAAACGCTTTGATTTTACAGCAACTGTTTTTCTAGTAGCGGAGTCAATAGGAAAGACAAATAGTTGGGAAAAAGCCGAATTTGAAGAAGTGCACTTAATGGGATGGCCGGAAATTTTGCAACTACGGGAGGCAGGGATTGAATTCGGTTCTATGTCTGCTACTCATCAACCTTTGACTGCATTGTCGCCGACAGAAATTGTGCGGGAGGCGGTCAAATCCCGTGCTATCTTGGAACGGGGATTAGAGAAACCTGTTAAATGTTTTGCCTATCCTTACGGGGATGTCGATTCCATTGTAGCGCATTTAATTGGAGCGAGTGGATATACTTTTGGTGTATCATATAAATTAAATTATAGCAGTTTTGACGATTCTTTATTGTCGCTGCCGCGCATTCAAGTCACCGCCGAAAATGCCTTAAAATTAGCTTAGTATGGTGCCTCAATCAGCGAAATTTTTCCATCAATTAACAATCTCTCAACGGACGAACCTTACAAGTGAAATTTATTAATCAATTCCTTTATTTTTCTCTGCAAATAACCGCCTAACCCTCGGGATATTTTCTCAAATTTATAATAAAATAAAATGTCCATAACATCTTCAGTTTTCATATACTTTAAATAAGAAATCATTTTATCTGTCAGTTTATCATTAACATCATCGATATACTTTCTCACCGCCAACCTTTCCGAAATATTCCATTTCTTATCAAACTTGCGGTGCATTTCCGTCTCATAATCCCGAAAATCTGATATTTTTCCCTCCAAATAGCTTTGAATATATTTCCCCGCTATTTCGGCACCATCCATCCCGTGTCTGATACCCTCGCCGCCCAAAAAATTTACAGTGGAGACAGTATCGCCGATCGCAATTATATTATCCTTGCAATAAATATCCTTCAAACCACGACTGTACTTCAGCATGGAACCGTGTTTGTCAATAATTTTATAATTTTTAGACTTCAGATATTCATCAATCAGTAAATCAATATATTTTTTCAGCGGTGACAAATGCCTCAGCGTTTTCTGCTCTAAAAAAATGCGACCCACACCAACTTTCAGCCTGTTTGGTTCCATTGGGAATATCCAGGAATAACCCTTCGGCATCCATTTATCGCCCAAAAAGAAGATTAAATCATTGGCATATTTATTATAAATTTCCGGTTCTACTTCAATTAAATATTCGATACCGATTCCCGACAAAAAATCTGGCTTATCATTCTCTTTTTCGTACATAATCGCCCTAGCAAAGCCAGTAGCATCAACCAATACTTTCGTGCTAACTTTGATAATTTGACCGTCGGATAACTGTTTAAATTCTACGGTTGTTTCGCCCTTGGCTTGTGAATGTCGGGTGTAGCGATAACCAAGCCAAACTTCACCGCCAAATCGCTCAACTTCCTCGGCTAAAAAAGCTCTAAATTTAGCAAAGTTGAGCACAACTCCCAAACTTTCGGGAGAATCCCAAGTTTGACTGACTTTGCTAGTTTCAATAGTCAATTTGTGCCAAAAACTGCCGATAACCGATTCTGGTAAATCGAATTGAGAGAGGGTTTCTAGAGGCGTGGCAGCGCTGGAAAAGTCGTTTTTATTAAAATTGTCGTTTTGTTCGGCAAGCAAGACTTTGCGGCCGGATTTTGCTAATATTCTCGCACAGTGGCCACCTGCGGGGCCTGCTCCTACTATTACTATATCAAAACTTTTTAAAGTCATCTTGCTATTAATTTACTTCTAATGTCAAAACACCCGCAGACATATCAACTACTAACCGCCGATTTTTTAGCCATTGGCGACCGATTAAAACTTCGGGTACTCCGTCACCTACGTGAACAGGAATATCGAATTCTTGATTTTCAATTCTGATTTTTCCTGCATAAAGGTCGAAATTGAATTCTCCCCTAGCTGTTATCATTTTTTGTCGCCTAACATAAGTCCAATTAAGTCCTTGTGAATCCTGAATGTCCATTGCTAACCAGCCAGAAAAACCTGTATCTAGGAGAGCATCAACAGGTAATTCTAAGCCGTTATCAGCAATCAAGTCAACTTCAAAAAATAGCTCATCCTCATCACCAAATGTTCCTTGAATCATATCGTGCCACAGGCCCCTGTATTGTTGATGCGGAACATGAATGGGATAGCATTTGGATGTTTCTGGCGGCACATTTTGGTAGCCACCATATCATCGTTGTCGATAAAATAGTCCCCGCTGTCGGGTTCAACTGCCATATACCAGTTGTAGTGGGTTTTAATCAATTCTGGTTTTAGGCGATCGAAGGTTGGTTTGCAGCGTTGATAAAATGCTTCTCTTTCAGCGCGCCACTGGGCTTTTTTTTCTTCTGACCACTGGATTTCGGGGAACAATCTTCCGCGCCGTACTGTACGATTTGGTTTCACGTTAGTCATTGTTGATTCTCCTTTTGTGCAGTAAAGGTGAAGTAAGGTGGGCAGTGCCCACCCTAGAATTCTAGCTAATTAGACGCTAACGGGTGATTGTTTGCGGCTGAATTGTGCTAAGATGCGATCGCACATTTGCGACGGATTCAATCCCAAACTGGCAAATGATTGTTCAGGCGTTGCATGATCCACCAATGTATCCGGTACGCCCAGCCGCATCAGTGGTACGAGGATATTGTTATCCATCAAAGATTCGGCTACTGCTGAACCGAAGCCGCCCATCAAACAGCCTTCTTCCATTGTGACAACTTTGCCGATTCTCTGTGCTAAAGGCAAGATTAATTCAGTGTCCAAAGGTTTGACAAAACGCGCGTTGATGACTGTTGCTTCGATGCCGTGTTCGCTCAAAATCTCGGCGGTTTGCATTGCCGGATAAACCATTGAACCGTAACCTAATATTAGCAAGTCGTCGCCGTTGCGGAGAATTTCAGCTTTGCCGATCGGCAATTCTTCCCAACCTTCTTCCATCAGAGGTACGCCGTAACCGTTGCCGCGCGGGTAACGCATGGCGATCGGGCCGCTGGTGTGGTTGATTCCGGTGACTACCATCCGCTGCAATTCAGCCTCGTCTTTTGGTGCCATAATTGTCATATTTGGCAAGCACCGCAAGTAAGAAATGTCGTACATTCCTTGGTGGGTGGGGCCGTCGGCACCGACAATTCCGGCGCGATCTAAACAGAAGAAAACTGGCAAGTTTTGGATGCAGACATCGTGAATTATTTGGTCGTAGGCCCGCTGCAAAAATGTCGAGTAAATTACTACAACCGGGCGCATTTCTTCGCAGGCTAAACCAGCAGATAAAGTCACCGCGTGCTGTTCGGCAATCCCGACATCAATGTACTGTTTTGGCAGTTTTTCCTGAAGTTTATCTAGGCAAGTTCCGGTTGCCATTGCAGCGGTAATGCCGAGAATTTTGGGATTATCTTCTGCTAGCTTGACCAGGGCGTGGGCAAAGACTTTCGAGTAAGCGGGAGGCTTGGGTTTGGTGGATGGAATGCCTTTGCCAGTGGCTAAGTTAAAGGGATTTTGGGCGTGATATCCTACTTGGTCTTTTTCGGCGATGGCGTATCCTTTGCCCTTCACCGTCACAACGTGAACTAACACAGGGCCTTGGATAGTGTGACCATGTTTGAAAGTAGCAATTAACTCTTCCAAATTGTGTCCATCAACCGGGCCCATGTAAGTAAAGCCCAATTCTTCAATTACGGCTCCAACTTTGGACACGGCTAACCGTTTCATGCCTTCTTTGAGGCGTTCCATTTCTGGAGTAAAAGTTTCGCCGACAAAGGGAATGTGCTTGAATTGTTCCTCTAAGTTATCTTTGAGAAATTGCACCGGCTGCGAGAGTCGCATCTTGTTCAAATAGCGGGTAATTGCGCCGACGTTGGGCGAGATTGACATCTCGTTATCGTTGAGCACCACCATCAAATTGGTTTTCGGCATATGGCCCGCGTGGTTGATGGCTTCGAGTGCCATGCCGCCCGTCAGCGCACCGTCGCCGATGACTGCTACAGTTTTGAAATTTTCGCCCTTGAGGTCGCGCGCCATCGCCATCCCTAAAGCTGCGGAAATGCTTGTGGAAGCGTGACCCGCGCCGAAGTGGTCAAATTTGCTCTCGCAGCGCTTGAGGTAGCCTGCAACGCCGTCTTTTTGGCGTAGGGTGTGAAACTTGTTGTAGCGGCCGGTGATCAATTTGTGCGGATAAGCTTGGTGGCCGACATCCCAGGTAACTTTGTCGCGATCGAGGTCTAGGGTTTGGTAGAGTGCTAAGGTCAGTTCGACTACACCCAATCCTGGGCCGAGGTGGCCGCCGCTAGCGGCTACAGTTTCTAAATGCTTTTCTCGAATTTGTCGGGCAATTTGTTCGAGTTGATGAATCGAAAGGCCGTGTAATTGGTTTGGATGAGTCAGTTCGCTGAGATGCATATTTTAAAATCTTGCTCCTGTGAATCAGGACGAATCCTTAACAGATATAGGTTGTGCCTGCGAGGTTGGGTACGCGCAAACGTTAGAATAGTTTAACGGTTATTTGAGAAAAACTGTTAGGCGTAAGATTTTTGTTATTTTTGGTCTGGTAATTATAGTTGATAAATTGTGCGCCGTCAATATAAAAAAAGCTTATGTTTTTAGTTCCTAATCGCTAATTGTTAGCTGCATGGAGATTCTTAAGCATTTTTAACTACTTTTTGTAGTGATGGCTGATTTTTTAGCTATCTTGTTTCTGCAAGCGGACTATGATACAAAATCATTAACTGTGATGGGATCATCTCATATTTGTAAAAACACTTCTTTGGGTTCCTGCCTTCTGCCTTTTTTTTCTGCCTCCTGCCTCCTGCCTCAAAACTCCAATTTCTAGCTTGGCTGCTTTCATTGAGATGCTCCCACTGTGATTTATATAACATAGCTGATGTCAAGTCATTGCTAACAAGTTAGAAATGAGTAGATTTTGTCAACACCTGTAAGTGGAGAAAAAATTAACTAATAATGATAATCAAAAAAGGGGAAAGGTTGGACTAGCCCAACTAAGGCGATGATCACTATAAAACGATAGAATTGACGAGTAATTGAGCATTGTGTAGGTAAGCTCAAAAGCCTAGAAGATTTACCACAAGGGCCGTTGGTAGGAAAGAAAGAACACGGGGACTGAAGTCCCCCGCGTGGCTTCCCTCTGGAATCTGAAGACGCGATCGTTTCCCGCATCCCATATTCTTTTTATGAAAGGTTCTGCTTAATTCAATCTCCCTTACTCCGGTGATGGCAAAGGAGTTTCCGCTTCTTCGGGCGGCGGAATTTCCGCAGGAGTCGATTCGGGCGACGGCGAGAGACTCTCGCTATCGGGCGGCGGAATTTCCGCAGGAGTCGATTCGGGCGACGGCGAGGGACTCTCGGCCCCGGGCGAGGGACTCTCCGAAGGACTTGGGACAGGAGTTTCCGGCGGTGGCGGAAGTTGTTCGGGCTCTGGCTGGGGGCTTTGGAGGCTTTGCATCCACAAACCTAAACCGCCGCCGGCTAAGATCAGCCCCAACACCCCCAGTAGGGGCAGCGGAAGCTTGGATCGCCGTTTTTGAACGGGTTCCGGGGCGGGGGAAGTTTCGGGGTACAACAACTGTTTGGACGATTCTGAAAGCTGAGATTCTGGAATCCTCCCGGACTTCTGGAGGGACGCCACGAGGGAAGGCGGCAGCGACACCGAGGCTGCTGACACTGGCGCTGACACTGGCGCTGACGCCACCGCCGGATCAAACAGTACCAATCTCTCCGGCGACATCCGACAGTGAGTCGCCACCACCGAGGTGTTGTCATAACCGTTTTTCTCGTTGGCGAGACGAATCCAAGACTGAACTGCGGCTTCCAAAGACATTTTGCCCTCAAGCACCTCTGGGCCGTAATTCTCCCAAGATTGCTCTACCCAGTCGTTGTCGCTCAAACCGTCGGAACACAGCAGCAGTAAGCCTTCCTCTTCGACAATAAATCGCTGAATCGTCGGGCGCAGGAAATCGCCGTCCCGCGTTCCCAAAGCTTGAGTCAGGGCTCCTGCATCGGCTCGCAGTTGAGTCTCCCAGTACAAACAATGTCCTAGCTGGACTTCCCTTGAGGCTACGTCGTCGTCCACAGTCAGCCGGTGACAGTAATTTTTGCCAATCCAATAAGCGCGGCTGTCTCCAACATTGACTAAATAAAGTTCGTGGCTGTTATTTGAGGGCAAATCCTCGGAAATTTTCACTTTTTGAGGCAACTGGAGGGCCATCACCAAAGTCGTCCCCATCCGTTGCCGCAACTCTTTTCCCTGCTCATTATTTTGAGCGGAAATCACATTATTCACAACTCTGACTATTTCTTCGAGTTGCTTGATGACCATTGCGGGCGTCATCAACTCTTCTTGTTGAGCAATTTCTGCGAGCAAATTTTGGATTAAAGCTTTCAGGGACTGCACGGCTAATTGACTGGCAACTTCTCCTCCTTCGTGGCCTCCAACCCCGTCGCAAACCATTGTCAAGTAAGGAATTAGTTTCTCGCCCCCTGAAGTTTTGCTAGATTGAAAATCAGTAGCAACCGGATAGCAACTGTCTTCATTTTGGGAGCGCTGCGGCCCGGTATCGGTCATGCCGACTACTTCTAAGTGCAGAGGCAATTGAGCGGATTGTTCTAATAGTAAATCGTTTAGTTCCAGGGCGATCGCGTCCAAATTCATGCTGCTGCGGCGCATAAACTGACAAATCTCTCCGAGTCTCGACTGCACCTCGGGTTGCGCTGATTCCACTAAACCTGACCACACATCTCCCAAATCCCGCAGCGTCGGTACAAAATTGCCCCGGTGCAGTTCCAGCAGGCGTACCCGCCAACCTTCCACCCGCAAATTTTCCGGTACCAGCAAACTCGAAGCGACTCCATGTTCCGATAGCGGCGTCCAGAGTTGGAGCATTTGCCACAGCCAGTAAACTTGGCGCGCGGCGGTTGTCCCAGACCAAGCTTCTAAAATAGAAGGATACAGGCGACCGAAATTATTGATGGGCACATTTTCCAACAAGAGCACCTCTGTCGCTTCCGGTGCTTCCCCTAGCGAACAAAAACCGTATACTTCCGGCGTATGCAGCCGTTGGGGATACAAATTCAGGTAAGGCATAATCGTATCCGGCAGTTCTTCCGGGACGCTCGGAGGCAAAGCTGGACGGCTGTCGAGCCAGATTTGGGGTGCAATGACAAAGTATCGATCGGCTATTACCTTACCCGCCGGCACTTCCTCGGCTGCTTGCCCCACCACCCACACATAGCGATAAATTAAATCCGTTTCGCACGCTGCACAGTGCTGGCGGCCAAAGGTATTGCGGGGATCTGGACAGCTAAGATTCGGGCAATAAATGGGTTCGGAGAAACTGCTGATCATATCGAAATAATTTGTGTAAAAACATTCTGAAGATATATGATTCGCCAGCCCAAATTCATGAGCTTGAGAATAAACTGATTTTAGCCCCTATCAATTTCTTAACTGCCTTTGGGCCCGTAGAAATTGTAGTTTCTGCCAGTCTGCACGGGTTTAAATTGTAATTTAAGTTACTAAACTCTGACATTGAGTACGGTAGAAGCATCAACCTGATACCGTGGCGCGAAAAAGCGCTCTGAGGGCTTGCAAGTGGCAAACCCTTGCATAGTCAGTTGTTGGCATTTCTTAAATCTTAAATTTCCAATCTAAGATCTAAATAGTATCACCTATTCTTTTTATGATCTTGACTCCGACGCTCCTTTGGCTGCTAGCTGGGTCTTTGCTGTGTTTGGCAGAGCTATTTCTCCCGACTGCTTTTGTCGCTTTTATGATGGGACTGAGCGCCTTCGCCGTAGCTGGATGCTCTCTAGTTCTACCTTACGTTAATTTACAAATATTCCTCTGGATGGTATTTTCGACAGTTTTTGTGCTGCTGTCTCGGCGGTTGATACCAAAAGGCACGGCAAGGGCGATCGCAGATTCTCAGGAAGCAAAAACTTTAACAGAAATTCCCCCCGGAGAAGCCGGCCGAGTCATTTATGAGGGGAATTCTTGGCAAGCTCGCTGCGAAGACACGAACGCCGCCATCCCCCCCAACCAAAACGTAATTGTCGTGGGACGGAAAGGCACTACTCTGATAGTTTTGCCAGAAAATCTCTTGCATTCTTAAACAAAATGCGTAATTAATCACAGACAATTAGTAGTTAGTAATTAGTCATCGTTCTTTAGTCAACATTTAACACTCAACACTCAACATTTATAGGAGGCGACAGTGGAACAACTTTTTTTACTTGTATTTTTAGCACTAGGCGGCTCAGCCCTCGCAGGTTCCGTCAAGATTATCAATCAGGGAAATGAAGCGCTGGTGGAAACTTTAGGTAAATACAGCGGCAAGAAACTGGAACCCGGTTTGAATTTTGTCACGCCGTTTCTTGATCGCGTCGTTTACGAGCAAACAATTCGGGAAAAAGTCTTAGATATTCCTCCGCAAGCTTGTATTACCCGCGACAACGTTTCCTTCACCGTTGATGCTGTGGTTTACTGGCGCATTGTAGACTTGGAAAAAGCCTGTTACAAAGTAGAAAATCTCCAGTCAGCAATGGTAAATATGGTGCTGACTCAAATTCGCGCCGAAATGGGTCAACTGGATCTCGAGCAAACGTTTACTGCTCGTTCTCAAATTAATGAGATCTTGCTCAGAGATTTAGATATTGTTACTGATCCTTGGGGAGTGAAAGTAACTCGGGTAGAATTGCGCGATATTATCCCTTCTAAAACTGTACAGGAATCGATGGAATTGCAGATGGCAGCCGATCGCCGCAAGCGGGCGGCAATTCTGACATCCGAGGGCGAACGCGAGTCAGCAGTTAACAGCGCCAAAGGTAAAGCAGAAGCGCAAGTTCTGGATGCAGAAGCGCGCCAAAAAGCGACTATTTTGGAGGCGGAAGCTCAACAAAAGGCGATCGTCCTGAAAGCTCAAGCAGAACGCCAAAGTCAGGTTTTGAAAGCTCAAGCTACTTCCGAGGCCTTGCAAATTATTGGCAAAACTCTGCAAAATGACTCCAATGCCCGGGAAGCTTTACAATTTTTGTTAGCTCAAAACTATCTGGATATGGGTCTAAAAATTGGCACCAGCGACAGCAGCAAGGTGATGTTTATGGACCCGCGCAGCATTCCCGCTACGCTCGAAGGAATGCGATCGATCGTTGGGGAAGGTAATAATAATGAGGCGAAAAAGTAGTCTTAGCTAGAATGGGCAATTGAAAGAGACTGGTAACTCTGTATGAGGGATGAAACTCCTCATACAGAGTTACCATGAATACAAAAAAGATTGTGTCATATCTACTCCGGTAGCATCGGAATTAATATTACCCACAGCAGGGAAACGGCACTGCCGTATCCTCTAGATCGTGTCGAAGAGTGCAACCGGAAACGATATGAAATCGCCTGGTATCTATTTAAAAATCGATATTCAGGCAACTTCTCTTCGCCGTCAACCTAATAACTCGACACAGTTAAAACGATCGCCTCCCTATCTCCCAACACCAAACCATACTCCAAACCCTCAACAACCGCCTGATAAGAAGCATCCAAAATATTACCAGAAACCCCCACAGTCGTCCAGCGGTCTTGACCGTTGCTAAACTCAACCAACACGCGAGTTTTAGCAGAAGTTCCCGCACATCCGTCCAGAATTCGCACCTTATAATCTGTTAAGTTAAAATCAGTAATTGCCGGATAAAAATTCCGCAAAGCCTTCCGCAAAGCCGCATCAAGTGCCGAAACAGGCCCGTTTCCTTCCGCGCATTCCAGAATATCTTGACCGTTAACAGTCACTTTCACCGTTGCTAAAGAATTAACTGTTTCCTCCCTACCTTTATCGCAGTGAACTTGAAAACCTTTGATTTCAAATAAACGCTTGCGCTTTCCCAAGGCCTCCCGCATTAACAATTCAAAAGAAGCCTCAGCACCCTCAAATTGATATCCCTGACTTTCCAAATCTTTCAATTTTTCCAAAATTTGGCGGCAAGCAGGATTTTTGCGATCGAGCTCAATTCCAAAAGTTCGCGCCTTCGCTAAAACATTGCTCAAACCCGCTTGATCGGAAATCACAATTCGCCGTCTGTTGCCGATTTTTTCCGGTTCCAAATGTTCGTAAGTTAACGGATTTTTCTCAACAGCCGATACGTGGATTCCGCCTTTGTGAGCAAAAGCCGAAAGACCGACAAAAGGAGCATGATCATCGGGAGCAAGATTGACAATTTCACTAATCGAGCGACTTACTTGAGTTAATCTAACTAATTGCTCGTCTTCAATGCAATTCTGACCCAACTTTAGCTGAAAATTAGGAATTAAGGAACATAAATCGGCATTGCCGCAGCGTTCGCCGTAACCGTTTATAGTTCCCTGTACCATCGTCACTCCTTCCCGCACCGCAGCCAAAGCATTAGCAACCGCAACTCCCGAGTCGTTGTGAGTGTGAATTCCTAATTGTAAAGATTTTTCGCGATTGGTTCCTAAAGCTTCTAAAACATCGCGAACAACCTGACTGACTTCGTGAGGTAAAGTACCCCCGTTAGTATCGCAAAGCACTAGCCATTCTGCACCGGCATCGGCGGCTACTTCTAAAGTTTTAATAGCATAATCTCGATTGTGCTTGTAGCCGTCAAACCAGTGTTCGGCATCGTAAATAACGCGCCTTCCCTGACTCCGCAAATATTCAATTGTATCTCGAATCATCGCCAGATTTTCTTCTAGCGTCGTCTTCAAACTTTCAATAACGTGCAAATCCCACGACTTTCCAAACAGCGTCACCCAGCGAGTACCTGCGGACAAAATAGCCTGCAACATTTCATCATTAGCTGCCGTAGTTCCCGGCCGTCTAGTCGAACAAAAAGCTACAACTTCTGCTTGAGTTAGCGGCTGTTCTTTGAGCCGCCAAAAAAATTGTACGTCTTTAGGATTAGCTCCCGGCCAGCCGCCTTCAATAAAGGGAATTCCTAAACTGTCTAACTGCCGAGCAATTCGCAGTTTGTCTTCGAGAGATAAGGAGAGTCCCTCACACTGAGCACCGTCTCGCAGCGTGGTATCGTAGATCCAGAGCCGATTTGTCATGGGAAATTGCGATCAAGAAATTGGTAATATATCACTTACCATATTAGATGAATTTATTTGAATTTAATGCGATAATATATAGGAAAATTAACATAAATCTAACTGGGGTAAATTGCTGTGGTCAAGGTACAAGCGCAAGGAAAAACATTTGAGTGCGATCGCGAATCGAATCTCCGTGAAGTTTTGCTCAAAAACGGCATCGACCTCTACAACGGTAACGCCAAAGTCATCAACTGCCACGGGCTAGGCACTTGCGGCACCTGCGCCGTCACCGTCGAGGGTGAAGTTTCCGAGCCCGAGTGGCGCGAAAAAGCCCGACTTTCGCTTCCTCCCCATTCTCCCGCATCGAACCGCCGTTTGTCCTGCCAGACTAAGGTTTTAGGTGATATTAAGGTGACAAAATATGACGGTTTCTGGGGCCAGGGTTCTGAAACTGTTTGGAAACCCCAAGCATAGATTTTTTGTTAAGGAAGGCAGATAGGACGATCGCCTTGCCAGATAATCTGTAAGACTTGTGCAAGAATTCTAACTGTAAGGTGCACACGGGGCACCTTACCATAAAGAAACCCGAGAGGTCAAAAAAGCCAGAAAGTCCATATAAAAGTTAATGAATTCATCTAAAGATATTCTGATTATTGGCGGCGGAATAATTGGTCTTTCGCTAGCAGTAGAACTAAAATTGCGAGGGGCATCTGTCGCGGTTCTCACCGCCGATTCTAAACAACCGACGGCCCGGGCTGCTGCTGGAATGCTGGCCCCGCAAGCTGAACGAATTCCCCCCAGTCCGATGCTGGATTTGTGCTTGCAAAGCCGCGCACTGTATCCCGCCTGGGTGGAACGGCTAGAGAATATTACCGGATTGAAAACGGGATATTGGCGATCGGGAATTCTCGCACCAGTTTGTCAAAATGAGCCTCAAGAAAAGCCACTTTTGTCAAACCTTAATTCTCAATGGTTGGACAGAGATACTGTTCGCCAGCACCAGTTTGGATTAGGTCAAGAAGTAATTGGCGGTTGGTGGTATCCTGACGACGCTCAAGTAGACAACCGCGCTTTATTTCGGACGCTTCAGGCCGCAACTAAAGAATTGCAGATTGAGATTATTCAAGCCAATGCAGGGGAAATTATTCGGCAGGGAAACCGAGTTGTTGGCGTTGAAACAACCGCAGGAAAATTTCAAGCAGATCGTTATGTTTTGGCGGCGGGTGCTTGGTCTGAGCAGTTATTGAATGTTCCTGTTTTTCCAAGAAAGGGACAAATGCTGTCAGTATGTGTACCAGAAGATTGTGGAGTTATCCAGCCCCTGCAAACCGTTATATTCGGGACTGGCATTTATATTGTGCCACGTCAAGATGGCAGAATTATTATTGGCGCAACTAGCGAAAATGTGGATTTCACGCCGGGAAATACGCCTGCAGGAATCCAAAGTTTGCTAGCAGGAGCCATTAAGTTATATCCCGAATTACAAAACTATCCAATTCTGGAGTTTTGGTGGGGATTTAGGCCGGCTACGACCGATGAATTGCCGATTTTGGGTGCTAGTGCTTGGGAGAATTTGACATGGGCTACGGGGCATTACCGCAATGGCATTTTGTTAGCTCCGGTGACGGCTAAATTGTTGGCTGATTTGATTGGGAATCAGAAATTAGATCCGTTATTGGCTGCTTTTCATTATTCGAGGTTTCCTGCATCTTGGAAGTTTGAAAATGGTAAATAGTGAGATTTTTTGCTTTTTTTGAGACGAGGCAGAGCCGGGAAACGAGAAAACAAAGTCAACCAAAAGGATATTTTTTGCTATAATATACCTCTTGCAAAAGTCCTTTTAATCAAATTTTGGAACGAGCAAGATGCCCGTTCCACAAGAAAAAATGTTTTTTGTGGGATGGGCCGGAGAGCCCGTCCTAGTTATTTTTGCAAGAGGTCTAATCTAATCAGCACAATAGGGTTTTTTAAGTTATGACTTTCAGTGATGTGATCGAGACGATCAAGAATCTTTCTACTGACGAAAAGCAAGAGCTTCAACTGTTGTTGAAGAAATATCTCCGGGAAGAACGTCGCGAAGAAATGTATCAAAACTTTAAGTCAGCGCAGATTGAACAACAAAAAGGTGAACTGAAATTTTCCGCTAACATCAATGAACTCAGAGTAATGATAGAGGAATAATCGTGGAAGTCAGTTTCAGTTCTTCATTCAAGCGTGCTTTCAAAAAGCGGATCAAAGGCGATGCTGATTTGGAGGCTAGGTTTTGGCAAAAGCTGGAACAGTTCATCAGAGAGCCGTTTGAACTGAGATATGGCACCATTTTTAATAAGCTTTATGAACAGGCTTTCCGGCCTGTTCCACAAGAAAATTCACTCTTTGTGGAACAGGCCGGAAAGCCTGTTGCTGACAATGATGCAATATCTCAGTTTGAACCAAGCTTAAAAACTCATAAATTGTCCGGTAGGCTCAAGGAGTTTTGGAGCTTTAGCGTAGATTGCGACGAAAGGGTACTTTTCTACTTTACAGAAGACGCAAAAGCCGTGTTTGTAGATTTTGGAAGTCATGATGAAGTATATTAATCGACAGAACAGTTGCTAAAGTAATCTGTATCTGTAGGGTGGACACTGCACACCTTTCCACTATAAGTAGCGCGTTAAACCATTTTTTTGCTTTAGTCTTGAATTAGTTGGCATCCTGTTTTTTTGGTTGGTTCAATTCCCTACATTTAAGCGCAGCCAAATCGTAAGCATTTTGGTAATCGCTACCGCCTAACATGACATCGCCGTAATATTCATAAGGTTGATTTCCGTAAACCGGTAGCGGGTCATCTTCTGGATAATCTTCTTTTGACTCATCTAGAATTGCTTTGAGTTTTTTGACGCTCAATCGCTGGGCGGGGAAGTAATGAATGTCTTGAGCGCTGAAGCCGAGATGCGGAAAAGTTGGGTCAACAATTCGCTCGTCGAGTTCAATCCAGCTATACTCGATGGGTTTATAGGGCGCTCCGGGTGCAGCTAAAAATCCTTGGACGTAGATTGCGCCTTCGGTGGTTAATGCTGCTTTGGAAGCGTTATCAAAGCAGTTTTTACGGTTGCTTTTGATGCGAGTCGCGGTTTCAATAGAAAGCGTCTCATCTAATAGTTCGGTCATAACCCATTTCTAATCGCGTGTGCGATTAGATTGTAGCAAATCCGAGCTATCTCCGAACACAAAAAACGCAGCCAATTGCGATCGCTCCTCAAATTCTGTTCTCAAGGAGTTGATCCAAAATCCTCTGCGGTTGTGGATGTTGTGTCAGCTTTGGCTTCCGAGGCGGGCGGTTTGTCCCTCGCCCTTATAGCCCGCCAATACAAATTTTTCGCCAGTCTCCCAACTTTTGAGCGTGCGATCGAGTTGGGGGTAGAGCCCGGTACAGTAAAGTGTGGCACAGACGATGCAAGCAAAAATAGTGGCATAAATTACTGAATGGCGTGCAACCAACCAATGATATTCATGCCTTCCGGTGCAGCGATTTGTTCGGCTGTTGACAGGCTTCACAGTTTTTTCTGTAAACAAAGCAGAGTTGTGATAACCTCATAAATGTGCAAAAATCGGTTCCAACAAAAAAACCTTTGGAAGAAACGGGGAAAGTTCGGCGTAAATCCGCCCCTGTCCCGCAAATGTAATGAGATTATACAGTCTATACGGTTCCGCATCACTTGCAATTCCTAACTGAATTATCGCTAACAGATTATCTGTAACGACTGTCAAGAGAGCCATCCGCTATCTCAATTTTGCTTCAAATCATTGCGACATACCATCCCACCCAAGAAATTATTCTGCTAACAAATGACGGTCAAATAGAAATCGATTTTCTGCAACAATTAGAAATTACTCTGGCCGTTTGTTATGAGGAACTACGTCAATGCTGGGATTAATTTTAGCTTGGCGAAACCACCAAAAGGACGAGCTAATGAACTAAATATTATCAGCAGTTTTGTAAACTCTGGGTCAATTTTCAACCGCGATTCACCCAATTACCTGCAAGAAAACAATTCCAAAAATAGCCAGCATCTCCTGATGGTAAGCTAAGCACTGATCCACACACCATAGACATACTGAATGAAAAACGCGATCAAAAAGTCGGATTTTGTGCTAGCTCCTTATATGAAGAGCAACAACTTGAAAGCTAGTTGCCAAATATTCAATACAGTGATTCCTTATACATTTTTATGGTTTTTAGCCTTTAAAGCGGCTGCCATTTCTGTATTCCTGCTGCCGCCGATAATGGTGTTGATGACACTTTTTTCAGGACGTTGTTTCTCTTTGATGCACGATTGCGGACACTATTCTCTTTTTAGCTCCAAAAAAGTCAATCGCATTATGGGTTTTATGCTAGGTATCATCAATGCGATTCCTCAGTACCCCTGGTCGAGGGGACACGCTTATCACCACAAACATAATGGTAATTGGGATATGTACCGAGGCCCTTCGGCGTTGATATCCACCGAAAAATTTGCGGCGCTAAGCCCATTTAGTCAAAAGATTTATCAGTTACTCAGACACCCATTGATGCTGTTTCCCGGTGGTTTTTTCTATCTAATTATTAAGCCAAGACTCTCGCTCATCTTAGGAATTACGGGTTTTATCCGACATATTTTTGCTTGTCTCAAGCAAGATTTTGGCATGGGTTTATCTGCAATCATTGCTTCTTATAAATCCAAACATTGGTATACGACGGCTGAATTTTGGGATTTACTGTTCAACAATATTTGTGTTGTTGGTAGCTGGATTTATCTGAGCAACTTACTGGGGTTTGGCTTTTTCTGGAGTGTTTACTCAATTGTCATGACTTGTTCTGCAGCGATATTTATCTGTATTTTCTTTGTTCAGCATAATTTTGACGGTTCCTACGCCCACAAAACAGAGGGCTGGGACTATCTTCTCGGCGCAATTGAAGGCAGTAGTTACCTAAAATTACCGACTATCCTCAATTGGTTTTCGGCTGATATTGCTTACCACAATATTCATCATCTTTCTGAGCGAATACCTAACTATAATCTTCGGGCTTGTCACAATGCTAATATTCACCTGCTTGCTAATTCAAAATCACTGACAATTCGCGATATTCCTGACTGCTTCCAATTCATTCTCTGGGATGCTGCTTCAGATAGTCTGCAATCGATTAAATTATTTCAACAACAAGAAGAAATTCCCTTCAGTAAGGTAGCTAATTAAAATCGGTTGGAAATAAATCTGGTGGCTTTTTTATCACCCAAATCCTATGATTAGGGATGCAGCTAGTGGGATAAATTTCAACCGTAGCTTTCCTAGTTAAGTAGGTGGTTACTAATAAACATTAGATGGGTCGGGCGGGTTTAACCGGGAGCTATGCTAGCAGCCAGTTTATTCTGACAAAACCCGCCCTCCTCGTGACCAGTTTATTTGCACCAACCTACTTATCTAGCGTCTAAGTCTAGATTCCTCAAAGTATCTGTCACTTTTCAATGGAGCAATTCCTCTAATTTTTGCTGGTTCCACAAATACTGATAAAGCCCTGTTTGCCCTACCAATTCAACGTGAGTGCCGCTCTGAACTATTTCTCCTTTCTCCATCACAAAAATGCGATCGGCAGTGGCCGCCGCTGACATTTGATGCGAGATAAAAATTACTGTTTTGCGATCGGTTCCCGTTGCCAAGTTTTGCAAAATGTCGGTAGCAGTTTGATTGTCAACGCTAGAAAGAGCATCATCCAAAATTAACACTGGGGCGTCAACTAACAAAGCGCGAGCAAGTGCCGTCCGCTGCCGCTGTCCGCCGGATAAAGTAATGCCGCGCTCGCCGACAACTGTTTTGTACTGCTGTGGAAAGTTGAGGATTTCGGCGTGAATTTGCGCTTGTTTTGCCGCGGCTTCAATCTCCGGCTGTTCCGCTAAAGGGTTTCCGTAGCGGATGTTATTCTTGATGGTAGTGCCGAATAGAAAACTTTCTTGCGGAACGTAGGCGATCGCCCCGCGCAATGCGGTCAATTTTACCTCCGTAATATCCTGTCCGTCTAAAAATAACTCGCCCAGATCGATGTCCAGCAGTCTGGGCAGCGCATTAGCTAAAGTTGATTTTCCTGAGCCGATCGCCCCAACAATTGCGACAGTTTCTCCCGGTTTTATGGTAAAATAAACATCTTTAAGCGCGGGTGTCTTAGCGCCGGGATACGTATAATTTAGATGACGAGCCACAATTTCGCCTTTGACTGGCATTTTCAGTTCAACTGCATCGACAGCATCCTTAATTTGCGGTTCCACGGTCAGAATTGATTCGATGCGATCGACACTCACTTCTCCGCGCTGGTAAGCAGTAATTGTGAAACCCAACAGCGCCGTCGGAAACACCAAGCGCTCGACATAAATCAGCAACGCCACAAAATCGCCAATGCTAATTTTACCATTAGCAATTGCCCCCCCACCAGCAGAAAGCAGTACCAACAAACTGATGCTTGCCAAACCGCCCAGCAGCGGAAAAATAAAGTTTCTAGTTTTTGCTAATTGCAAATTTGCTGATAGTAACTTCGCATTGGAATTGCGAAAAGCTCGGCGTTCGTTTTCTTCTTGAGCGTAGATTTTAATTACGGACATCCCGCTCATATCTTCCTGAATTAAATCGCTCATCGCCGACAATTCCTCTTGCACGGCTAACTGTTGGATGCGAAGTTTGTCGCTAAATAACTGCACCAAAACTAGCATTAAAGGATAAACTGCGATCGCCAACAGCGTCAACCTTACATTAATCCCTAGCATCACCGGCAAAGTCAAAGCATAAGCAAAAGCTGTATTCGCCAAACTCAGCACCGCAAACCCCACCAAGCGCCGAATATTGTCCAAATCGGAAGTAGCGCGGTTAATTAAATCCCCTACCGTATTGACGGCAAAATAAGACGGTTCTAATGTTAATAAATGATTAAATATTTGCTGTTTGAGGTCAAATTCTACTTGACGCCCCACGCCAAACAGCAAAATCCGCGACACCATCCGAATTCCCCACATAATTGAGGCGAGGATCAGAATCAGGAGCACGTAGTTGAAAACTTGGTCAAATTTAGTCGCAATTTGCAGAGTGTCAACTGAATTCCGAATCAGCAGGGGAATGTAAACGCCCACAGCATTGACAACTAATAGCGAAAAAACGCCCCAGAATGTTGGTTTCCAGTGCGGGCGCATATAAGAGCCGAGTTTTTGCAGTCGAGAATAACGAGCCATTTGTTAGTGCGTAATTTGAGATTGATTGAGGAAAGGAATAAGGTTCGACAACGCGCAGTGAATCGGGATTTAACGGATGGATGCTGAAGGAAGAAGGAGTCTTCCCCAAGGTTTTCAGCAATTAAGAACGTCCTAATAGTCTTGGCGGTTGCTATAGAAGGTAGAAGTTTGAAAAAAGCATAGAACTTCTATCGAAAGGTAGATGACCGAAAACACAATTTAATAAATTTTTATTAAAAATTCTGCTTTGGGATGACGCGCCATCAAAATTGGGTTTAGGCCTGAACCAAAACCTGATTATATCGATATGTAACAAACCACATTATATCTGTGGGAACACGAGATCTGTGGGGACACGGCAATGCCCTGTCATTAGCCACTCGGAACGATCGCCCAAATCTCCAATCCGTCCCCCCAATCCCCCACACCGTTGAGGCGCGCTACAATCAAAAATCGATCAACTTAGCACTCAGCCTCAGAGAGTGCTAAATTTGCTAATGTAAGCGATTGGAGACAAACATGACCAAAATAGTTGCATTTAGCGACAAATCTCGGCGGGCACTAGAACGCGGCGTCAATCAACTCGCCGATGCTGTCCGCATCACCTTGGGCCCGAAAGGCCGCAACGTCCTATTGGAAAAGAAATACGGCGCTCCCCAAATTGTTAACGACGGTATCACCGTTGCTAGGGAGATCGAACTCGAAGACCCCCTGGAAAATGCCGGCGCTCGCTTAATTCAAGAAGTCGCCTCCAAAACTAAAGATATCGCAGGCGACGGCACTACAACCGCCACGGTTATAGCTCAATCCCTCATTCGCGAAGGTTTGAAGAATGTCGCAGCAGGCGCAAATCCAGTCGCGCTGCGTCGCGGTATTGAAAAAACGATCGCCCACTTAGTCCTAGAAATCGCCAAATTGGCGAAACCAGTCGAAGGAGCTGCCATTGCTCAGGTCGCCACTGTCTCCGCCGGTAATGACGAAGAAGTCGGCGCGATGATTGCCCAAGCAATGGAAAAAGTCACCAAAGACGGCGTAATTACTGTTGAAGAGTCGAAATCTCTGTTAACAGAATTGGAAGTTGTCGAAGGGATGCAGTACGATCGCGGATATCTTTCGCCGTATTTCGTCACCAATAGCGATCGCATGGAAGTTGAGTATGAAAATGCTCGCATCCTGATCACCGACAAAAAAATTAACTCCATTCAAGAATTAATTCCGGTTCTCGAAAAAGTCGCCCGCACCGGTCAACCGCTGCTAATTATCGCCGAAGATATTGAAGGCGAAGCTTTGGCAACTTTGGTCATCAACAAAGCACGTGGCGTTTTGAACGTCGCAGCTACCAAATCTCCTGGTTTTGGCGATCGACGCAAGGCTATGCTACAAGATATCGCCGTTCTGACCGGCGGTCAACTGATTTCAGAAGAAGTCGGACTCAGCATTGATACCGCAACACTAGAAATGCTCGGTACCGCCCGCAAAATTACGATCGACAAAGAAAACACGATCATTGTCGCTGGCGATGAACACAAAGCTGACGTGGAAACACGGATCGAGCAAATTCGCAAGCAACTAGCAGCGACGGATTCCGATTACGATCAAGAAAAATTGAGCGAACGCATTGCCAAACTAGCTGGCGGTATCGCTGTAATTAAAGTAGGCGCAGCTACCGAAACCGAGCTCAAAGACCGCAAACTTCGCATTGAAGATGCTCTCAACGCTACTAAAGCTGCTGTGGAAGAAGGCATCGTCGCAGGAGGCGGCACGACGCTGATTCACCTGATTACCAAAATAGATGCAATCAAAAACACTTTAGACGCTGAAGAACAAGTAGGCGCTGACTTGGTTGCGAAGGCTTTGGAAGCTCCTTTGCGTCAAATCGCTGATAATGCTGGCGTTGAAGGTTCGATCGCGATCGAGCGAGTGCGGGCGAGCGAGTTGAACATTGGCTACAATGCTCTCACCGACGTGTACGAAGATATGATTGCCGCTGGGATTATCGATCCGGCTAAGGTTGTGCGATCGGCTTTACAGAATGCCGGTTCCATTGCTGGTATGGTGTTGACCACCGAAGCCGTGATTGTCGAAAAACCCGAGAAGAAAAAAGCCGGCGGCGACATGGGCGACATGGGCGGCATGGGCGGCATGGGCGGCATGGGCGGCATGGGTGGCATGGGCGGCATGGGCGGCATGGGCGGCATGGGCATGATGTAGTCTTCAGCCATTAGTTTGTAGTCTGTAGAGTGCGCCATAAGCACCAGGGGTGTAAACAAGCGCGTCTTATCTACTACCCGTCTACTGTCTGACGAATAAGGCAGCTTATCCCCCCGGCATCCCCTGATAGTCCGGGGGGCTGTTTCATTCTCTTGTGGGGGCTGCCCCCCGTGGCTGCCCCAATCCCACCCAATGCCTAACAAATCGTAGATGGGCCGGGTCGGCATTCTTGGCACGACAAGAGTCAAAAGGCTGGTTTTCCTGAGAATGAAACAGCCCTGCCCTGATAGTCCGGGGGACTTGAAGCTATCAAAATCCCCTTCTTAAGGGAGATGCAATGGGGTTCGGCATTAAGCTATAAGCGATAGTTCTCAGGGATTTTAAGCTGAAGTTGCCACCTATGCAGTGCGCCCCCTCTCTGTCAACTCAAATCCTTCCCAGAAACCGCGTCTCCCCCTCTCCCCTGATCCTTTAAGACGACGGAGTTACATTGTTGCTGTGCAAGTCTTGAGGAGATTGAAACAGAGTTTCGAGATAAACTCTCGCAGCTTGGCGATAACTGCGCGAAGCTTCAGGCGTACCGCTATCGGCATTCTGCAACAAAAACAGCGACAGGGCCGCGCAAAATACTCGGTCTAGATCCCATTCGGGATGGGTTTCCAGGTAAGTTTTGAGAGAATCGTGCAGCGTTTCGGGAATTTCAGCAAAAATACTGACTGTTGGGTTCATCATTTTTTTTAGTCTCGCTAATAAATTGAAAACAGAACCCCCCTTCGGCCGGATACAGGTGCAGGCACAGCCGAAATCAGAGCGCTTTTTTTTAGGTCGGTCGCATCATTGTGCGCTATGAGGGGGTGGGTTTGTCAATGTTGCGAAATATTACAAAGTCCTTTAGATAAAAAAAAGGTTTACCAAATAATCAGCTTTTCAGGGGATTTTTTGTTACATATCTTTATGTGTTGGGCGGTTTATGAGGAATTAGGCAGCAAGTTAAGGAAATCCCCAATTCCGCAGCAAGATGCTACCGTGCCGTTAATTTCTGTGGAAAACTTTGTCGCATCTGTGGAAAACCTCAGACTTGCCTGTGGAAACGCTGTGGAATGTTTAGGGAAAAGTCAGGGAAAAAATAAGAATTGCAAAGGGCATGGGGCATGGGCATGGGGCATGGGGCATGGGTAGCAAATAACAAATGATTAATGACTACTGACTGCTGACTACTGACTAATGACTTCCTAAGTGCCACTCTGCCGATTTTTGCCCGATGGTTGCCAATTCTGTCGGCGGCATTTTGTCGAGATTAGACCTCTTGCAAAAATAATTAGGACGTTGCTCTGAGCATCGTCCGAAAATTTGATTAAAAGGACTTATGCAAGAGGTCTATTGGTTAAGAGTAAACTCATGCGACCGATCGACTGAAGTTTTTCCCGGTGGCGCGCTAGGAAATCCCAGTAGGGAAGATTTATCATCGGTGCGGTTGATAGCAGCTTGGTTCTGCCAAAGTTGATCGCCTAATATCCAAACGCCAACAGTCATTTTATTTGTTTCACCATTTCACCATAAAATTATATTTTACTTTTCATGAGCGCTGGTCGTTTATTGATAAAAATTAATTGGCTGAAACATCACAAATCAAAACTCATAATTTCTCTGCTTGTGGCGAGAACGTACTAGAGCATAACATTGATTTCCAAAGATAGGGACACCGACCAGCAAAATTAAATTTTATGTCGGTGTATCCTTCAGATGTTAATAACTTGGTGAGCGTCTCTACTGAAAAAAATTTAATGTGGCCGTTATCCCAAAGAACGGTAAAATGTTTATCTAGTTTGCCAGAAACCGCTAAAGCCAAATTTTTAAAGTAGCCGTGATAGGGTGTGGAAATAATTAGTCTTCCTCCCGGATTGAGGCATATTTTTGCAGCTTTTGCTAGTTCTTTAGGATAAAGCAAGTGTTCGATTACTTCAATAGCTAAGACAACATCAAATGAGTTCAGAATATCGGTATCTGGAAGGTCGTAAATATCTGCTTGGATAAACTGACACTCGGGGAAACTTTGACGGGAGATGGCAATTCCGGGCGCAGAAGTGTCAACGCCGACAACTTCGCAGCCGTGCTCTGCGATAACGTGACTGAGGCTGCCATTGCCGCAGCCGAGATCCAAAACTCGGAGTTTTGTCTTGCTGGTCTGCTGAAGCATCGCCAGCATTTCTAAAAGGGGAGATATCAAATAAGCGTGATGATATCTCGGACGGTTGTTTGTGTAATAATACGTATAATTGCTAAAGTTTTTTTTCATCGATTAAGCTATGGAGATTATTGCCGAGACCGCGAATTTACGGAGCGTGGGTACACTGTTTGGGCCAAGGTTCCCCACGTTAGGGTTGTCAGAGTCGATCGGCAGCTCGATCGTCTCATTCTTTTTTTTTGACAGGCGAATTATTGTCACCGAATCAACCGGATGGCAAAAGAAATCTTTCACAGGGTGCAAAATCTTGCATCGCCCATCTCTGGCCCATCTCTCGAAGGCATTCGGAAAGAAAAAGTCCGATCGAGCAAGAATTCTCTCTGTACACTAGCCGGAAACCGAACTTTTTGCCTGTTAATTTGGGGCAAGTGCATCTATGCGATTCTAGCTTCAAGCAACTACGGTATGTCCACCCGACGCTTTTTCCAGCCTGAAAAATGTGCCCTGGGGCGATCGGGTGCCAGTCGCTCCGAAAATTGAGAAGGGAAGTGTGACCGAAATCACAGGCATTTGCGAAACAAATTGCTCAGCATCTTTGGGTCTACAGACTTAGAATCGAGATTACTACAGTGGCTTCTATAATTGTGTTTAAATGTTGTTCTGAAGCTGTGTTGTCCAGTCAGCAGAGTCCCCTAGACAGATTCATGCTTTCGGTCTGGTTTATTTCACTTTAATGGTCGCTGTTGGGTGTTGCACCTTAATTTAGATATTTCCTATGGTTAAGTTAGGTCAATCCTCCTTTCGCCGTATTTTACTGTCGCGGATTTTGTTGCTCAGCGTACCTGTTCTACTGGTGGGGGAGTATGTTACCTATCGCAAGGCACGCTCGACGCTTCTGGAAACTGCTCGTCAAAACTTGAAAGAAAGTGCAGTCAGAAAAGCAGAAACTATTGAACAGTGGGCGAAATCGCTGAAGTCGAATCTGATCGGCGCTTCGGAAAGCTCGATGTTGCAGTCTGTAAGTCCGAAGGATTATCAAAAGTTTATCGCGCAATTAGGGCAGCGGTTGCCAGCGCAGGTTGATTGCTTGCAATTGACTAATTTAAAGACAAATCAAGTGATAGCAAGCACTTGTGGGCAGCAGCCGATTCAGTCGTTGCCGGCAAAATTTTGGCCGCCCGTACAGCAGCAGCAAACGCTGCTGGACGACAAGAGCGTTTACATCAGTCTGTCCTTACCCAAGCAGCGACAGGGGACAGCAAACGATCAGAAGGTGGCTTTGGGGGCTGAGGATTTTCCCGATGCGGGTAAAGAAGGCTCCGATAGCCAAGCGAGTTTGGTGTTGAGTGCTCCTGTTTACATTCGTCGGGGCAATAGCCTGCAGTTGAGTTATGCTTTGAGTTTGCAGTCGGCCCTGCCTGTGCAAACCAGCGCTCCCAAGGGTTCTCTAGCCGGCTATACGGTGGCGATCGACCAAGATGGAACGATTTTGGCGCACCCGAATATCAACCGCGTGGGCCGCAATATCGCCCAAGAGGCAGATGCCGATCGACTAAAAAGTATTGTCAGAAGGGCGATCGCCGGCGGACAAGATTTTCTCCACCTATTTTCCTTTGAAAGAAATGGTGTAGAGTTGCTAGCAGGATATGCTGCTATCCCGAGTCCTTCAACTAAACAGGAGAACAGGAAGTGGATTATTTTAGCAGTCTCTCGTTTAGATTACGCTCTGTCAGGTTTGGAAGAAATTCAGCAAGTTTTATTTAATTTAATTGTAGGTTTGGTTGCTGCTAGTATCATCGCGACTTTATATCTGTCTCGCGACTTGGCGCGTCCTGTGGAAAAACTGAGAGACTACGCGATGAAAGTAGATACAGAAGCGTCGCAGACAGTGCCCCAAGATTTCCAAATTAGGGAATTCAATCAGCTATCAGAAGCACTCAACAGCATGGTGCAGCGCCTCAGATCCTGGGCTAGAGAATTGGAATTCGCAACCAAAGAAGCGCAAGTTGCCAATCAATTAAAAAATGAATTTTTGGGGAATATTTCTCACGAATTGAGAACGCCGCTCAACGGGATTATTGGTTTTATTCAAATTGTGCGGGACGGCTACTGCGATGACCGAGATGAAGAAATGGAATTTTTACAGCGGGCCCACGACTCGTCAATGCAATTGCTCAATATTATTAATGATATTTTGGACATTGCTAAAATAGAATCCGGCACGTTCTCCATGATGTTAGAAGTAGTTGATATTACTCAGGTACTTGAAGACGCGATTGATTTGCAAGCGACTCCAATCGAGGAAAAAGGCTTGAAGTTAAGTTTGCCAGAGCCTCATGATCCGATTATTGTTCATGCCGATCCCGAGAAGCTAAAACAGGTGTTTTTAAATGTTTTGAGCAATGCCGTTAAGTTTACAGAGTCGGGCAGCATTAATATATATGTGCGGCTAGAATCGAGGACTAATTCTGGTAGTTCTAACGGCAGTGGTGAAAGTACGACTAGCCCCAGCGGTCAAAGCGATTGGGTGGTGGTGACAATTAAAGATACGGGAATTGGTATTGATCCCGAACACCAGCAGAAATTGTTTCAACCTTTTGTGATGGCTGATGGTTCTACAACTCGCAGGTTTGGCGGTAACGGTTTGGGCTTGGCTATCTCGCGAAGGATAATGGAATCTATGATCGGAAGCATTACCCTGCACAGCGCGGGCGTGAATCAAGGTACTACGGTGATGATTTCTTTGCCTGTCAATCAGCAGTCAAGTTTTTATTTTCAGAGCCCGGACTTAGTAACGGAAAAGGGAAATTTAAAAAGTTGAGGAGTGATTTTCCCAATCTAAAATCTAAAATCTAAAATCTAAAATGGTATTAGGGGCTGTCCACCGAGTTCGAGGGATTTGCTCAAAGTGCTGAGAATGCGGATTAATTCGACGGAGGCCGCGCCCGAAGAGGTAAGACAGGGGGTATTTGTTTGCACGCAGTTGAGGAAGTGATCGCACACTCGCCTCAGCGGTTCTACTTGTTCTAAACTCAACACTTCGCGGTGTCTGATGCTGGTTGGCTGTGGCGCGATCCTCTTCGTTGATGAGCCTCCCGTAGGGGCGGGCTTCGCTAACGCACTTTCAAAAGAGTTATTCTCTTCGCCTCCCCAATCTGGATTGCCACGCTGCACAATCAGAGGAGTTTCTGGCGACATTTCGTCAAAAATCAAGCTTCCCAAACTGCCAACAACTGTTAAGCGCCGTTGTTTGTCGGGATTTAGCCAGCACAGGTGAATAAATGCTTGAAATCCGTCGGGATAGGTAAGCGTTACCCAGACTAAATCGGCTAGTCCTTCTGAATGATTAGCAGTCATCCGTGAAGGAGCAAATTGATTTTGTATTTCTGCTGCTGCTTCTTTATTTATTCCCTCTTCCTTCTTCTTTCTTCCTTCTTCCTTCGGAAATACAGTGCCGATCGCGCTTACTTGAATAGGCGTTTGTTCCAACCAAGTATTGAAAATAGCGATATCGTGAATAGCCAAGTCCCAAAGGGCATCAACGTCGTGCCGCACCGGTTCAAAATGGGTGCGCTGGGCGTAACCGTAGCGCAATTTTCCCAGTTGATGCTGTTGAATAATCGTTTGGCCGCGATCGACTGCTGGATGAAACAGATAAGTGTGGTCAACAAAGAGTTGCCGCTGCTGTTTTTCGGCTAATTGGCAGAGTTCTATTGCTTCACTGAGGTTGAGGGCGAGGGGTTTTTCTACTAAGACGTGGTAGCCTTTTTGCAGGGCTGCTGCTGCGAGGGTGTAGTGTGTGGAAGCTGGAGTGGCGATCGCCACAGCTTCCAGTCCCGGCAAGGCTTGCACTTGAGACCAATCGGTAGCTAGAATCACCGAGGCATCGAGATTAAACTGTTTTTGAACTGCAGCCAATGAATCTCGATTCGGGTCTACCACCGCTAAAACTTGGCTGTTGGGATGTTCGAGAAAGTTGCGAATTAAGTTAACTCCCCAGCGACCTGCACCCAATACAGCTATTCCGATTTTCATTAATTATAAATTTCAAAAATCGCACAGTAATTATAACATAATTGGTAATTTTTAGGTTTCTTTTAATACTAAAAATTTCCAATTCCCAATTCCCAATTCCCAATGACTACTGTCAACTGCCAACTGACTACTGTCAACCCTTCGACAAGCTCAGGGCAAGCTGTCAACTGCCAACTGTCAACTGTCAACTGTCAACTGTCAACTGACTAAAAGCTGCCTGAGCCGCTGCTTGTTCCGCCGCTTTGATCGATCGACCTTTTCCCTCTGCTACCAACTCTCCCTGAATGTGAACTTCTGCCGTAAAACGATCCTGGCCCCCCTGCACTGTCCCGGTTTCTTGCACGCTATATTTGGGCAAAGTTTTGTATTTGCCTTGAGTCAACTCTTGGAGAGCAGCTTTGTAGTTTTGGCGGGCCGGATCGCTGCGAATTTCCGCCGCTAAACGTTGAAAGTGAGAATCTAGCCAAGGGCGAATTAATTCTAACGTCTGGGCACTCAAATACAGCGCGGCGAGTAAGGCTTCCAAAGCATCGGCCAGTCGGGGCTCGGCGCCTGTTTTGTCCGAGGCGGCGCTGCTGGAAACAATTAAATAGCGATCGAACCCGTAACTTTCAGCGATTTTAGCAAGAATGCGATCGCTCACCAAGATCGATCGAATAGCCGCAAATTCCCCCACCGTACAGTCAGGATAAATCTCAAACAACAATTCAGACGCAGCCAGTCGCACCACAGCATCACCGACAAACTCTAGCTGCTCGTAATTTGCCTTAGCAGACGCACTCGCATGAGTCAAAGCTAAATCGACGAGATGCCATTTGATCGAAGCATCTTTCGACAGTCCCAACTTTTCAATTAATGTTTCAAGTTGCTTTTGGCGACCAGGATAAAGCATATTCATAGCGAATTGGGCAAACAGGGAAGTGGGAATTGGGAATTGGGAATTGGGAATTGGCCAAACAGGGAATTGGGAATTGGCCAAACAGGGAATTGGGAATTGGGAATTGGAAATCTATAGCCGAATCTCGGTAACATGAGGCTATCTGTCGCGCATAAGCCTCGCGGGCACAGGAAGCAGCCCGCATACCTCACAACGCGATCGAATTGCTATATCTCACTTGATTCTAAAAATAATATATAAAAATTCTCCCACTCTCCCACTCTGGGATTTTTGGAGGGGAAAAAGTCGGACATAAGCCGGGTTCTGTTCTCTCAAATGCAAGCACTTTTCGATGGCAGTTATCTATCTGGGACGTTTGTTACCAAACGCCTCAAGCGGTACCAAAAAACGGAACTGGTAAAAAACCAACCGTAGTCCCTCCGACCTTGCTCCCAACCGGGGTTTACCTAGCCAGCACCTCTCGATGCTGCTGGTGCGCTCTTACCGCACCTTTGCACCCTTACCCCCTAACAACTTGCAATTTTTGACGATCGATTTTTGATGCAATCTCCAATCTCTAATCTCCAATCTCAAATCGGGGGGCGGTATCTTTCTGTGGCACTATCCTCACGATCGCTCGCACTGGGCGTTACCCAGCAAGTTTGGTTTTTCGGGAGCCCGGACTTTCCTCAGACCAGCTTTCGCCAATCCGCAACCGCCTGCGCCTACTTTTTTCCCCAGACTTATTGTACGCGATCGTTCGTCAATCAATTGAGGATTTTAGATTTCAGTCATCTTTAATAGTAGAAAAGTTTTCAAACCAGCCGCGCCGCCAGAAGAAGTAAACTAAACTCGATGCGATCGCTACCATCACCGCCCAACAAAGCGGATAGCCAAAATACCAGTTCAGTTCTGGCATATTCAAGGGCGATTTCTCTGTATTGAAATTCATCCCGTATACTCCAGCCACAAAAGTGAGAGGAATAAAGATACTAGAAATCACAGTCAGCAGTTTCATGATTTCATTCATTTTATTGCCAACCGAAGACAAGTAAACATCCATCAAACCCGAAGACAACTCTCGATAGGTTTCCACCATATCCATCACCTGCACCGTGTGATCGTAACAGTCGCGCAGGTAAATTCGCACCTCTGGACTGATCAAATCACTGCTATCTCGAATTAGCGAGTTAATTGCATCCCGCTGTGGCCAAATTGCGCGGCGCAGCGTCAGCAATTCTCGCCGGATTTTATAGATTTTTTCCAGGGTTCTGCGGGTGGGGTTCACCACCACTTCATCCTCTAACTCTTCAATGCGCTCTCCGTACACTTCTAATACTGGGAAGAATCCATCTATAATCGAATCTAACAGAGTATAAGCCAGATAATCTGCTCCGTGCTTGCGGATAATTCCTTGTCCTTTACGAATGCGATCTCGCACGGGTTCAAAGCAATCATAGTCCGGTTCTTCCTGAACAGTTAACAGGTAATGCTTGCCCAAAATAAAACTTACTTGTTCTTTATGAAAATTCTCTGAATCCGGCTTAATCATCACCATCCAAGCAATGATTAAAAGGTGTTCTTCATAGTCTACAACTTTCGGTCGCTGAGGAACATTAACTACATCTTCCTGAGCCATTACGTGCAAATTAAATACTTCGCCCATTTGCCGCCAAGTTTCTTTGTTTCCCAATCCCAACATATCAACCCAAGAAACAGATGCTGTATCTAAATACGCAGCAGCTTTTCGAGGATTTGCCAAGTTGGCACGAGTAGCTGCTGTGGCGCAATAGTCAATTAATACAATCTCGGGAGGCGGCGCATCCGGTTCTAAGTCGAGAGTTCCCGGCAGCGCCCCCGGAACGTCGTAAAAATAGTCAACGTAGGAATCATCCTCATCATTATCTTTAATTGGTTTGGCAACAGCACTAGAAGTATTTATCTCTTTGTGTACCATGTTGATCTTCCTGACTTTTAGTATCTTTAATTAGGTTATCATCTTTCCCGTAAAACGATTAATTCCCAATGACAACAGTCAACAGTCAACAGTCAACAGTCAACAGTCAACTGACTAATTACCTTTGCCGAATTGGAATCTCGATCGCGAATTCAGTCCTCCCTCCCGGCGCGGAAATGCAGCGCAGCGTGCCCCCGTGTCTTTCCACCACAATCTGATAGGAGATAGACAGTCCCAAACCAGTACCTTTGCCTACTGGTTTAGTAGTAAAAAACGGGTCAAATATCCGAGATTTGACAGACTCTGCCATTCCTGGGCCATTATCTGAAATTGCGATCGCCACCCGATTGTTCTCCACAACCTCCGTGCGAATCCGAATCCAAGGCAATGCGTCGCAACCCAAAGGTAAACTCGGAAAGTTTTGCGGTTCCGCATCCGTTGCACTCGCCAATTCCAACTTTCTATTTCTGACATCTGCCAAAGCATCAATGGCATTACTTACTACATTCATAAACACTTGATTTAACTGTCCGGCGTAGCACTGTATTAGGGAGCATCCCATTAAGGAAGTAAGTATTTATACTTAGTTTAGAAACAGGTAAAATGTTAAAAAATCACACCTCA
>NZ_JAUBRI010000182.1:0-1489 GCF_036701795.1 Microcoleus sp. N9_A1 | reverse complement strand
CCAGGGCTAAACGCTAGGCCCCTATAAATAGTCAAATAACAGGAATGACACTGATACCTGGGGGGCTCCCAGACCGACAGGATTGGCGGCCGTGTCACAAAGTTACTTCCAAGCCGATCAAAGTGGAGCGACAGCCGGGAGAGACCGGCACGACACCAAAATATCCCAATTGCAAGGACGTTAAACCCATGAACGAAACTCTCGCCAACCTACTAAAAATGATTGTCGAAATTGTCCAAGGCCACTCCGAGCGGCTGACAGCTTTGGAAGAAGGCGAATCTGACGAGGACAGCAGCGACGCCAACCTGATGCAAGAAGTTAGCGCCCTGCTAGCTCAGTTGCAATCTTCTGTTCCCACCGACCAGATGTAGACAAATTGCCGATCGGTCGTGAAGGGCGATCGGCTCACTAGGCAATTACTAGCAGTCACTAGACACGAAAACGCATGAATGAATCAGAAGTAAACCTCTTGGATCTAGTCGTTCAAACTCTCAAGCGTTACGAAGGCAGATTGCAAGCTTTGGAGAAGGCAGGGGAAGAAGCCACCACAGCAGAAAAAGTTGAGATGCTGACTACCGACCTGAAAATGCTCAAATGGTTTAGGCTTCATGCCGACGGGGAAGACAAGGAATTAGCTGATCGGTCGTGAAGGGCGATCGGCTTGCTAGACAAACACTAGACAGGAAGTAGACATGGAAGATTTAAACATAGATTCAGAAGAAAAACCTGATTTAGAGCAAGGCGCACGCGAGCTAGCGAACCTTAAAAGTATGCAAATATTTCTCGACGGCTACGAAGTCCACGCGCTCATCGTAGCCACTCAATTGCTGCAAGTCTCACCCCAAGCTAAAGACTTAGGGCTAGCAACAAAAGCAGCCCTATTGGCCGGCAGGAAACTGCAAAGGCTCTTCTTGGCGAGTCCTCACTCCTACGCCTTGCTGGAGAGGGGGTGGGATTTGATGAAGCCTGAGTGCGATCAATCGACTGTAGACAATTGACAATTTGTAGACAATTTGTAGACATTTTGTAGACAGGCTGTAAACAGGCGCTAGACATCTAGACATTTAGACATCCAATATAGAGGAATCAATGCTGACTAAACAAGAAGCTGTAGCTCTATTGGGAGGGTCTAGGAAAGAACTCCCAGACTCTCCCCAGACCCCAGAGGAAATATTGGAGGCAATGAAGGCAGCATCAAACAATTACTACCGCGAAGCGATCGCCACCAACTGCCACACATTTATCGAATTCACCGGATTGATGAATGAATACATCAAAATCTGCGAGAGAAACCTCAAGCAGCGGGGAGTCGATTTTACTAAAACTAGCGTTCACTGTCCCGGTGAACCGGAACTCCAGATAGAGGAATGGGAATTGCAGTACATCAATGACAAGCTTCGCTGCATATTTCAAAACTTGCAACTTGTGGAAGTAGAAGAAACCTTCACCAAACACAATGAAAGGACTGATTAACCATGCTTTGCGAACT
>NZ_JAUBRI010000181.1:0-1507 GCF_036701795.1 Microcoleus sp. N9_A1 | reverse complement strand
TTGACACTCCTCGCGCTAAAGCGACGAGGATTCTTAAGACCATATTTTCTGTCTTAAAGGCGCTGACAAAGTGCCCCTACCGATTCCACTTAGATCAAGTCCAAGTATCACCGCTACTTTTCTACCAATGTTTCCACAGCCATTACAATCTGCATTAATTAACCAACCTTGAGCCGTTCGATACAAACCACGCTTAATTCGTTTACCACTAGGAAGCCACCCTTCGGGTTTTTCGCCGAATGTAGGTAGCAAATCATGATCAACAAACGAAGCTTTAGAAGAATAAGATTCTTCGGTTTCTACGAACTTTAATCCGTACCGCTCACCAAGTTGAGCAATTCTATCTTTCAGTCTGCCGGTCGGGATTTGTACAAACTTCTGATTAGTTTTGCTACCCATATTGGCAGAATTTTTTTGTCCCTTATTCCAGCCAAATATAATCGTTCCTATGCCATTTTTCAAGCAGTGATTAATCACCTTTCTTGCTGCTTTATTGACGGCATCACGCATCTGGCGGTTGCGTCTTTCAGTCAAATTGGCAAGTCTTTTAGACCAGAATCCGTTAGATTTGCCTTCCATCAAAAATGCAACCTGCTTGTTATATCCCTGGTTAAGCGATTTCAAATGCTTGCCGTCAACGATAAAACTTGTGCCAGCATTGCTTACGCAAGTCAGCCAGTTATCTACGCCGTGGTCAATCATTAAGCATTTGGCAGGGTCTACAATGGCCTGGATCTCAGTCGTTTTATAGACAAATTCCAGGTAAAAACAGCCGTTACGGGGAAGAATTCGGTATTCTCGAATTGCCTTAAAATCAAGGTTTGATGGCATCGGCAGAAAAAACGCATCTAGCCCAAACCACGCTTTAACTTTGCTACCCAATGGAAATCTCAACATTCCATCCTTAAGTTTTACCGACCTACCAGTGAACGTCACAAGCGCCATTCCACCTTGACGATACTTTGGTGGTTTCGGACGATCTGTAATTGTCCCATTTTTAAACGCTTTCAATAATCCTATAAAGGATTTGAAAGACTCGGCGACACCCGTTAAAATTTGCTGGGCGGTATCTGAATAAAACGCTTGATAGTGCAAGTTCCTATTCTCGGTTCCCAATACTTTGTGTAATTGAGCTCGATTTGGGATTTTACCAGTCTTGAAAAATATCTGACGAGCGTAGTAGGTTCCACAATTGGAAAGCTTTGTAGCTTCAGAACACAGATATTCAAGAATGGCTTGAGTATCTGAGTTGACTCGAATTAGGTTTTGTTGGCAACCAAACATGACTTATCCTCCCTATAATAGGGTACAGCAAAAAGCCGGACAAATTATGAAGAAACGTTGAGATTTTCGGAGCGAGGGATTTGAGTTTGAGATTCTTGAGCAATACTGCAAGGACGTAGGCAGGACTGAGACCGATGTACTTAGAGAATTAATTACGACATTGAAAGAGAAGAAAAAGCCGTCGTAGAACGACGGGGCTTCAGACCCCGCTTTTTGGTGAAAT